>JAJXYA010000363.1 GCA_021780795.1 Bacillota bacterium
CCTTTTAAATTTATTAAAAGGAAATTCTACAGTAATAGCAGCTGTAGCCCCTGCCATTACTGGTCAATTTGGAGAAAATGTTAATGTAAATAACCTTAGAACCGCATTTAAGAAAATGGGATTTGCTGACATGGTTGAAGTAGCTTTTTTTGCAGATATGCTCACATTAAAAGAGGCCATAGAATTTGATGAACATGTTAAGACAAAAGAAGATCTAATGATTACCTCCTGCTGTTGCCCTATGTGGGTAGGTATGGTTAAGAAGGTATACCACAATCTAGTAAAGCATGTATCTCCCTCTATATCCCCTATGATTGCAGCGGGTAGAATTTTAAAGGAATTGAACCCTAACTGTAGCGTAGTGTTTGTTGGCCCCTGCATTGCAAAAAAAGGCGAGGCTAAGGATAAAGACCTTTTAGGTGATATAGATTATGTGCTTACCTTCTCAGAACTTAAGGATATTTTTGATACATTAAACATAGATCCAGAAAAACTACAAGAAGATGTATCTACCGAATATGCTTCCAAAGGCGGTAGACTTTATGCTAGGACGGGAGGAGTGTCTATCGCTATTGGAGAAGTTATAGAAAGACTATTTCCTGAAAAATATAATTTATTGGATGCTGTTCAAGGAAACGGTGTAAAAGAATGTAAAGAATTACTTACTAAAGCCCAAAACGGGGAAGTTAATGCAAATTTCATAGAAGGTATGGGTTGTGTTGGCGGCTGCGTTGGAGGTCCTAAATCTTTGATCGACGCAAGTTCTGGGAAGCGTAAAGTAGACGAATTTGCGGAGAATTCAAAAATTAAAGTAGCCATAGATAGTGATTGTATGCACGAAATCCTAAGTAGAATTGGAATTAATACTGCTAATGATTTTAAAGATAAAAATAAAACCAAGATATTCCATAGAGAGTTTTAGATAATATTTTACAATATAAATATGGGTTAAAATATGATACAATATGCAGTAATTAAGATAAATAATTCTTTGTGTTTAAAGGGGAGGGTTTTATGAAAGCATTATTTGAATATATAAGCCATAGAGATATTCGGCTACTTAAATTTATAAATAATTCTTGGAAGTGTAGGTTTTTAGATAGTATAATGCCAGTTATGACTTATTTAGGCTCTTTTCCCTTTATGTTTATATTTTGCACCGTTGCCTTTTTGTTGAATCGCACTATGCTTCACAGCATGGCTATTAAAGCTATGATTTCTATAACAATCAGCACCGGTATTGGTAAAATTCTCAAAGTAAGTGTTACTAGATTGAGACCTTTTATAAAAATTCCAAATTTAAACATAAAAAAAATAGATATAGATAAATACTCCTTTCCCTCTGGACACACTACTGCTGCATTTTCATTAGCCGTGATAATAGCTTTATATTTTCCTATGTTTGGATTTATAACTTTACCCTTAGCTTCTTGTGTAGGAATTTCTAGAATCTATATTGGAGTTCATTACCCTACAGATGTTATTATGGGTATTTTTATTGGATGTACAAGCTCTTTACTTACTTACAGATTCTTTTAACGACATTTTAGAAGGAAGGTCGCCCACTTCTATTAGTAGGCGCTATATACTATAACAAAGAAAAAACTTAGTAATAATATAAATCTCCTTCTGAAGTCGTTAATATTGCAGCACCACAGGTGATGATTTAACAACATTTCAAAAGAAAAATCTCTCGTTTCTGTAAGTGGGAGTTTCCTACTCTAGCAAAGGAAAACTTCAGTAGGCTTATAAATTTCTTCATGCTATACTTATATAAGAGGTGATTAAATGCTAAAAAATATTAAAGCTGCAATTTTCGATTTAGACGGTACCCTTATTGACTCCATGTGGGTTTGGGGTAAAATAGATGAAGATTATTTTAGAATCAGAAATATGGATTTACCTGAAAATCTAAAAAGCCAAATAGAGCATCTTAGCTTCGATGAGACTGCAGCATATTTTAAAAATAATTTTGGTATATCCGATACTATAGAAGAAATTAAAAAGGAATGGACTGACTCTGCCTACGTGGAATATCTTAACAATGTAAAATTAAAGCCTGGAGTAGTGGAATTTTTATCATTACTTAAAACTCTCAATATAAAAATTGGACTAGCTACAAGCAATACTAAAGCTCTCTTAGAAGCTGGGTTGCAGGCCAATGGTATATATCATTATTTTGATTCTATAACTATCACTGATGAAGTATCCAGAGGGAAAAATTTCCCCGATGTATATTTACTTGCTGCTGAAAAGTTAGGTGCAAAGCCAGAGGAATGTATTGTCTTTGAAGATATACTTCCTGCAGTTAAAGGCGCAAAAGCTGCTGGAATGAAGGTAGTAGGCGTGTATGACGATTTCTCTAAAGAACAAAAAGAAGATATTATTAATCACGCAGATAGGTATATAATAGAATATCATGAATTAACTACAGCCATTTAAAACTCATGCATATACATGAGTTTTTTTTATGAATTTTTTCGTTTTTAATAGAATAGTATATACTAGGATGGAATATGTCTTAATTAACATATTCACAGATTTTTGAGCTATCATGTATTATATTAGTATGTCATTGTTTTAAACAAACAATTTACAAGGAGAGAGGCTCTTGCTTATTTTTCTATTTTCAATTCTTTTGATATGTTTTGGTGTATATTATTATCTTATGAACCAAAAATTATCAACTCAGAACACTCAACTAAAGATTATTTCTAGGCAAAATAGAGAATTCAAATCAAAAATTGCAAGCGCGCGAAGTGCTGAGGGACCTATTATAATAAAATACAAACAACCACTTTTTAAAATAGGAACTACAAAAGAAAGTTGTAGTCTATATTTAAGTCCTATGGAAAATTCACCAATTCTATCTAATGTAGTTAAAAATACTTCCGTGGAGATCCAAGATTTTGCTGAGATTTTTAATATTGCATGGTATGAAGTATCACTAAAATCTCAGACTAACATTAATAATAAAGGATGGATAAAAAAAGACATCATAATTACTATAGATGATACTGTAAATAATGAAGAAGAAACTGTTACTTAAAAGGTAAAAGGCATATATTGATGAAATATATGCCTTTTACCTTTATGGGTATTTAGTTCTACACTATTTTAAGTTAATTTTAATATCAATCCTTTTTATGTGTCTTTTTCCCATGTTTAGTACCAGCGTTATTTTCTTTCTTTTCCTTTTCTTGTTGACTTGCACAAGAACAATCATGTTTTTCACCCATAGCATTCGTCCCTCCTAAAGTAAAAATTTAATCGTAATGTCGCTTTAATAGTTTGCTCAATATATAAATTATAATTCTATGAAATTAATAGCAAAAAGAAATCACCCATAAGTCAATTATTAGTGCTTTAAACTCTTGAAAAACTAACATTTATTAATCACTAATTTTCAATTACCCTATTTCTATAATTAATTAAGTTTTTTATTTTTTAGAATATTAATGTGTTATAATTTATAAATCAAACTAACAATTTTGTTAGAACTAAAGGAGTTTAATATGAGAATAATATCTGAAAACAACCTATGTATAAATAGACCATATATAAATTTAAAGAAACTACCAATAAAAAGTTCATTAAGAGCTTCCGAAATTACTGAAACTGGCTTTAAAAGTACTTATATAATAAATCAACATACACAAAACTTATCTACTAATGAAAATTACATTCTACAATATAGCGAAGGAATTCAGAAAATAACACTTGACACAGAACTATTGAATAACCTCTTATTAGTTGAAGTCAATTATTCCTTTAAAAACAGTAATAAATCTGCTAAATTCAAAGTTTACTTTGTTTTAGATAATATTAAATATTCCTTGCCATTTAGTTCATTTGAAGATGTTTATGATAACTGTATGAGCATCTTAGCTAGAGAACTTGATGGAAAAGAAGAATTAACTTACATAAGGGAAAGTTTTAACAACCTGGAAAATGACGAAATCTCCGTAGATATAAAATTAAATTTAGAAAGATTAAAAGAATTTAAAGATAAGGTAAACTACAAAAGAAATGTTCCTTATTTTGTTATAAATAACATTGCTTCAACTACTTCAAAGTATGACATAACCACTAAACCTAAAAAAATACTATCAAGCAATACTTTAAAAGTTCTAAGATATGACTATCCTACAAGACTTTATAGCATAGTAGAGCCTATTGATAAGATGACTAAAGTAAAATTATACGAAACTGACATCATTTGTAATCTCGATGAAATTAATTTTCCTACCGTTAGCATATACACTGAGTATGGCCTTGGAAAATTATTAGATGTCAAAAATAATGTTATCCCAAATACTAATACCTTATCATTATTTGCTAATATATTAGACCTAGGATTAGAAGTTTTAAACTAGAAATACTATTAAATCTCACCTATGATGCTACAACATTAACGACTTAAAATAAATAATAATAAAGATTAAAGAGTGCCATATTTTTACGCTCTTTAATCTTTAAATTGACTGTTTTTAACTATGTTATTACACTTTTTGGGTGGTCCAATGAAGACTGCATAAGATGTGTATAGTATCAATAATAAAATCTATTCTTTAGTTTATACCTGTACAAAATACATTTTAATTATTATCTTTTTATAACTGGTATCCAAATCTCGCTTCTGAAAGTTGGTGATGATACATCCTTATTTTCATTCCATAAAATTTCTGGCCCTTCTGCCTGTTCATAGTTTGAAGATGGGAACCATTCTGAATATATGCGTCCCCAGATATTTTGCAGCGTATCTGGAAATGGCCCTACAGCTTCAAATACAGCCCATGTTGATGCCAAAACTTCAAGTTGCGTTAAGTCTACTGGACACTCCATTGTCGTAGCTACTCCAATAAAATGGTCAAGTTCCCCTTTTTCCTCCATTCTCCCTGCCGAAAAGTTAGCAGACGCACTTATTATCCCTTTTGGCTCTACATTAGAAAGTTCTTTAAATTGACGAATCATTTCTTCGTTTAAGCTTTTCCACATTGCTGCAATCTCAGGATTAATCCCACTAAAAATAATTGGAACTCTTTTCTTAAGACCAACTATGCTAAACGCCTCTTTTTCTACTATTCTATAGTTCATTTCGTTTCCCCCTTTAATTGATAATTGAAAGGTCATTCTTGGATATGCTTTCAATGATCGATCATTTAATCTTGCTTCAGAAGGTGTTATACCATGTAGATTTTGAAAAGCTCTTGTAAACGAGTCAGGTGAACTGTATCCATATTTAATGGCCATATCAATTATCCTAACATTATTATTGATAAGTTCAAATGCTGCAATAGTAAGGCGCCTTCTGCGAATATATTCAGACAAAGAAATACCTGCAAGGAAAGAAAACATTCTTTGAAAATGATATTCAGAGCAAAAGGCCAACCTGGCTACTTCTTTAAAATCAATACCATTAGTAAGGTTTCCTTCAACATAATTTAATGCATCATTCATTCCTTTTAGTGAATCCATTTTGTGACCCCTCCTTTCATTAATAGCATATCAGAAATTACAAAGGAATATCCGACTTATTCTGCCCGTTTATGTAGGGTTAATCCATGAACATAATTAAAGAGAAAGTGTACTCAATATAAAACAGGTATCAATTAAAATTATTTTGGAATACCATCCAATTTAAAAACAAGATCAGAATAAAAAAACAGCAATAATACTTTTTTTTAGTATTACTGCTGTTTTTTTATTATAGCTTATAGAATCTAAAAATGTATCATATTTGAAAATAATTATACGATTTTAGTTGTCTAGCAAAAAATACATAGGATGTTTTACCTAGAGACTCATTTCTTCTGCTTTTGTATATATCCATTATTTCTTAAATCAAATTTTCCGATTGGTTCCGGTCCTCTTAATATTCTTCTATTTATGTGAAGGTCCCCGGATGAATCGTATCTAACCCTCCATTCAATCAACATTATTTTTCCATCATCTATTTCAATACCTTGTATTCCGCTTGCCCTAACGCAGGATCCGTCATTGAAGTAAGGCAGTTCTTTAGCTTTGGGAAAATGGGGCCGATGAGTATGTCCGCAGATTATCATAATTTTGTTCTTTTCAATCCAACCGTTATATATACGTTCGATTTTATGAATCTTTTCAGCATTTTTTACAGGACTTGCAGGATTCATAAACCCTATTGAATGAAGGTATCTCCAAAAATACCTTACTGTAAGCCTATTAAAGCGCCATAATTTGTCATTCATTCTATCTCCTTGATGGCCATGAACAGTAAGTATCTCCTGTCCTGTATCTTTATGCTTAAACACTACTGCTTCATAGGGTGTAATACCAGGAAATAATTCAATACGCTCTTCGTTATACTCATCGTAGAACCTATAATAATTCTTCTC
>JAJXYA010000138.1 GCA_021780795.1 Bacillota bacterium
AGCAGATAATCTAGAATTTCCATTCGGATGCGTATGTACTATTCTAACCCCAGATAATCGCCCTTCTCTTATGTCTATTATAGGCAATTCCACTGTACTACTGTCACCAATTGCCATACTAATTATGTTACCTTTTCTATCGATTGCAGCACTGACTTCTCTCTCCAAATCTTGTGTTACCTCAACTAGTATATCGACCAATTCTTCAGATAAGATACAATCCTTTGAAACTCTTATTTCACATGCATTTTCTAATTTATTTAAAATTGAATTTTTAACCCCATCAATATTTCCATATATCATCGTAAATCACTCCGTTCTAATAATTTTTTAATAAGTTTTCTTATTCTTATACTTGACAACTTTCATATAATTTTATACTATTGAAACAATATTGTAAATATATATAGAGGGCGGGATTAACATTGGATAATAAAAAAAGAAATATTCTTATATCTAAAGACCAAATTGATGAAAGAATTGAACAACTTGGTGCTGAAATTTCTAAAGACTATGATGGAAAAAAATTGTATATTCTTTCATTATTGAGAGGTAGCTTTATATATACTGCGGACCTTGTACGTCAAATCACTGTGCCTACAAAAATAGGCTTTATGACTACTTCAAGCTATGGTCATGATGAACAGTCAAGCGGATCAGTTAATGTTGTAAATGACATTCCTGACAATATAGAAGGATTTGATGTATTGATAGTAGATGATATTGTTGATACTGGCATAACTATGGATTTCGTTATGTCACATGCTAGATCTTTAGGTGCTGCTAGCGTTAAATCATGTGTTCTTTTAGATAAACCTGAGAGAAGAAAAGTTGATATAGTACCTGATTATTGCTGTTTTGAAATCCCAGATCTTTTTGTAGTTGGGTATGGTTTAAATTACGGCGATTACTATAGAAATATACCATACGTATTTAATTGGGAAGATTAATAAGTATTTTAACGACTTAATCTATTAACGGTGCTAATCTAATGTATTCACTCGGAAAAGTTTTTAAAATACATCATAGTTAATTAAAAAAATAAAGTACGTTAACGTACTTTATTTTTTTATATCCTTCTGTTAATTACTACCGTTATTACCTAGTTTAAACCCTGTACCATTTAAATCTAATTGAACTGCAGTATTAGGAGTTTTTCCCACTATAATGGTTTCAGCAATTGGTATTTCATTAGTTATCTCTATATCATTGCTTTTTAACGGAATAATTACTCTAACCGTGGTTTTTACTTTAACATAAATTTTATGACGCGTTTGATTTATACCCGCACTTTCAAACTCAGAAGAATATTTAGTTTCTACTTGCCCTAAAGGTTGCATTTTTATTGTTATACTTGGACCATAATAAGATAAAATATTATTTCTCGTTATATAACCTATTGGAATTTTAATACCCACTTCTCCCAATTTTATCAGTTCCTTTTGGGATTCTAAAGCAACATCGCAGGCTATTTTATTCATTCTTAGCGTATCCGCTTTTAACATTACAATATTTCCTTCAGAATCTTTATCCACTCTTATAACCTGGTCATAGTTAAATTGATTGGAATATTCATTTATAATTGCTCTATTAACAATCTCTATAGCTTTTGCTCTCATTTCTGCATCTGCCACTGCCATTACAGTTGGCATTGCAATTTTGTCAAAAATATATAAGAATATTGTAAGATTTATCATAATTATGGACATAATTACTAATATTCTAATTTTAATCTTAGTTTTAATATCTATTACCTCCATTTAAGGTTATATGCTATTATATGTAAAGCTTTTAAGGTAAAGAATTAAATAGGTACTAAAACTCAATATTTTATATTAACATAATTATATGGTATAATATTAAAAACAAATTGTAGTTAAACAATATTAATTTTTAGACGAAGGGATAACAATTAATAATTGTTACCCACTCAAAAGAAATGCAAGGAGCAAACAATTGAAAGTTGTTATCCGCTCCAGAGAAATACAAGGAGGATACTCAATGAAAAATAAAAATACTGCTAAAAAGAAGAAAAAAGGAACTGGGAAGAAAGTTTTTAAAAGCCTTCTTTTTACTATTCTATTTATAACCTTAATAATTAGTGTAGCCATGGGAGGAGTAGTCTTAGCTATGATTAAGACAGCTCCTACCTTAGATATTAATGAATTCTTAAAATTGGATGAGCCCTCAATATTATATGACGATTCTGATAAGTTTATGGATGAGTACATTACTTCAGAAAGAAGAATTAATATATCCATAAATAACGTTCCAATTATACTTAAGGATGCATTTATAAGTATTGAAGATTCTAGATTTGAAACCCACCCAGGCATTGACTTAAAAAGATTCGGTGGTGCTATGTTTAATGATTTAAAAATAAAAATAACTGGCAGCGGCCAAAGTCTTCAGGGTGCTTCAACTATAACTCAACAATTGGTTAAATATCGAATGTTTTTAGAAGATTCTATGGAAAACAGAACTTCTATAAAAAGAAAAGTGCAAGAAATGTCTTTATCGTTACAGTTGGAAAAAGTATTGACTAAGCCCCAAATACTAGAGGCTTATATGAATACTATTTTCCTAGGAGGAAATGCTCACGGTGTAGAAGCAGCCTCACAGCAATATTTTGGCAAGTCTATTGGAGATTTAACCCTAAAACAATGTGCTTTTATTGCTAGTGCTGCACAAAATCCTAGTCTTTCATATTCTGTGTCCTATAAAGCATATAAGAATAAAGAAGTTTTTGATTCAAAGAGAACCAAAGCTGTTCTTGAAAATATGTACAAGTATAATAAAATAACCAAAGAACAATTTGATTCAGCTATGGCTGAGAAGTTAAAATTTAACTTCTCAAAAAAAGATGCAAACAAAATGAACTATGAGTACTTCTCTAGACCTGTAATCCTTCAGGTTGCTAGTGATTTAATGAAAAAATACAATCTTAGCAAAGAAGAAGTATACTCTAAGCTTATGTACGATGGAGTAAAAATTTATACAACAATGAATAGAAATATGCAAAATGCATCACAGAGTCTAATTAATGATTCTGTGGAATCAAACAAAAAGAACAGTTATGATTACGTGTTTCCTAGGGATAGTAACCTTAACCCTATTCAAGCAGACATCCAAGCTGCCTGTGTTGTCATGGATTATCATACAGGTGAAGTTAAAACTATTATAGGTGGACGTGGTGATCAAGGTCCTATGTCTTATAACAGAGCTGCTTCTAATGACTTCTTAAAGGCCCCTGGATCAAGCATTAAGCCTTTAACAGTATATGGTCCTGCTATCGATACAAAAATAGCTACGGCCTCTACCATTGTTGAAGATTCACCAGTACCCGAGGACATTGGAAAGAAATATTCTGCTCCAGGTGCCCCTCCTTATGATCCTAAAAATGCACCTGACATATATAGAGGATATTTAACTCTAAGAGATTGTTTAAAATACTCTGTCAACGTGGCTGCTGTGAAACTTGAAGACATGATTAGTCTTAATACTGGTGTTTCTTATGGTGAAAAGTTTGGATTACAACTAGATAAAGTAGATAAGAGTAGCATGTCTGCTATGGCTCTGGGTCAATTGGACGGTGGTGATTATGAGGGAACCAATCCTCTCACAATGGCAGCTGCATATGGTGTTTTTGGTAACAACGGAATGCGTACCACCCCAAGATTATACACTAAAGTAGTTGATAGAACTGGTAAAGTATTGCTTGAAACAAAATTTGAATCAAAACCTGTTTTATCTCCTCAAAGTGCTTATATAATGTATGATTTATTACAAGGTCCTGTAAGTCCAGGTGGTACTGGACCTAATGCAGTTTTTGGAGATATGCCTGTCAGAGGTAAAACTGGTACTTCTTCTGATTCAAAAAATTTATGGTTCGTTGGCTTAACTCCATATTACTCTGCAGCTGTTTGGATTGGAACAGATAAAGGTGACCATAAAATTCAAGGAATGGGTAGCAATACAGCCGCTTTACTATGGGGAAAAATTATGAAGGGAGCCCATACCTCTCTTCCAGTTAAGAACGTAGAAAGACCTTCTGGTATATCCTCCTATTCTGTATCAATGGATTCAGGAGATATACCTACAGATTTAACTTATAAAGATCCAAGAGGTAGTAGAGTTTACTCTGAACTATTTGTTGACGGAACTCAACCAACAACATTGGATAGCATACATGTTGAGGCTAAAGTTACCAAAGACCCTAGTGGCAAATATGTTTTAGCGTCACAATTTACGCCTCCTGAAAAGATTGAAACAAAGGTCTTTATAAAGAGAAACTATGTACCTAATGTGCTTTTAGGTGACTCTGCTTTTGTATTACCAACAGCAGTTGATACCTTTTCAAAAAATACTACAATTCCTCCAGTTATTCCTCCTAAATCTGGAGGTGGAATCGTTGATTTAGATGGATTAGACCAGGTGGACCCTAATAATTCTGGCGATACTATTCCTCCTACAGGTGGTAATGGTTCAACTACACCTTAACTAAAACAAAAAAACTACTATCAAATGTACAGTATTTTTGATAGTAGTTTTTTTATTATCCTTTACTTTTAGGATTGAATATTAATGCCATAATATACCCAAAGAAAATTGCAGCAGTAATACCACCCGCTGTGCCCTTTATACCTCCCGTAAATGCTCCTATAAGACCAACTTTATCTACTTCTTTCATTACACTTTTAGCTAAACTATATCCAAAGCCTGGCAGAGGTATACTTCCCCCTGCTTTTCCATATTTTATAACAACATCATATATATTTAATGCACCTAGTATTACACCACCCGTTACAAATACAACTAATATCCGAGCTGGAGTCAATTTAGTAGTGTCCATAAGTATTTGACCTATTACACAAATTATCCCTCCAACTATAAAAGCCATAATGTAATTATTCATTTACTCACCCCCAAACTCTATGGAAACAGCATGTGCTATTCCTGGTATTGTTTCCCCTTGCAAAGATGAAGTGGGACTTAGAAGCGCTCCTGTAGAAACTAGCAGTATTCTTTTAAATTTCCCCTTTAGCATGTTTTTGTATAAATATCCTGTTGCAACCACTGCTGAGCACCCACAACCGCTTCCTCCCGCATTAGTTCCTTGTTTTTCAGCGTCGAAAATTTGCTCACCGCAGTCAATATAATGACCTTTCATGTCATATTTATATTCTAAGAGCAATTCTTCTGTAAATTGTCTTCCTAGCATACCCAGGTCTCCCGTAGCAATAATATCATAATCCGAAGGTTTTCTACCCGTATCCATAAAGTGTTGTTTAATGGTGTCTACAGCTGCAGGCGCCATGGCAGCCCCCATATTATTTGCATCAGTTATTCCATAGTCTTTAACCTTTCCAGTTGTTACATAAGTAACATAAGGGAAATCACCTTTTTTGCCCAAAACCATTGCTCCTGAGCCTGTAACGGTCCATTGTGCAGTAGGTGCTCTCTGACTTCCCATTTCTAATGGTAATCTAAATTGTCTTTCTGCAGAGGAGAAATGTGATGAAGTAGCTGCTACAACATAATTAGCTAGGCCTCCTTCCATTATCATTGAACCCACACTTAAAGACTCTGCCATAGTTGAACAAGCTCCATAGAGTCCTATGAATGGTATATTCAAATCTCTAGCTGCAAAACTTGAAGAGAATAGCTGATTTAGTAAATCTCCTGCTAATAAATAATTTATATCAATTTCTTTTAATTTTGCTTTTTTTATACTTTCGGATACAGCAGTATATAAAAGACTTGTTTCAGCTTTTTCAAAGCTTTCAGTTCCATTAAGATCATCTTCTAAAATCCTATCAAAATACTCTTTTAATGGTCCCTGACCTTCTTTAGGTCCAACAATATTATAAGTACTAATAATCCTAGGTTTACTTTCAATTTCTACTGTTTGGATTCCAATTCTTCTACCCATTTTAAATCACCACCTAAAAAAATAATATAATATACCTACAATTACAGATGAACCAATGCCATATACTAAAACAGGTCCAGCAATAGTAAACATTTTAGCTGCTACACCAAAAACAAATCCCTCTTTTTTAAATTCCATTGCTGGTGAAACTATTGAATTTGCAAACCCAGTAATTGGTACAACAGAGCCTGCTCCTGCAAAATCACCTAGCTTATCATATATACCTATTCCAGTAAGTATAGCTCCTATAAACACCATAACTATGGAAACGTAAGTCCCTAGCTCATCACTTGGAATACCCATCTTAGAAAAAAAGTCGCTGATAAATTGTCCAATTACACATATTACTCCACCAACCCAAAAAGCATTAAAACAGTGTAATGCTAAATTAGG
>JAJXYA010000353.1 GCA_021780795.1 Bacillota bacterium
AAGGTGAAGATATAATATCCCTTCAAAATAAGGTGAAAAAATATAAACTAGATGGAAAAGTGAAATTTTATAATTATAGAAAAGATGCAAACAAGTATATAAAATTATTTGATTACCTTTTATTCACATCTATAAGCGAAGGCTTTAGCATAACGGTTTTAGAAGGCTTTAGAGAAAGGGTGCCTATTATTGCTAGTGATATTAACGCTTTTACTGAATGTATTGAAAACAATAAAACTGGCTATTTATTTGAAAGTGAAAGTGCTACGTCGTTAAGTGAACTTTTATTAAAAATTAAAGATAAAAATTGGAATACTTCTGTTATAGAAAATGCATATAAGAAATTTAAAAATGAATTTACCTTGATGGAAATGATGAAAAAATATGATGAGTTATATATTAATATTTTAGAATTAAAAGGATAGAAGGAGAAGGTTATGGATGAATTAGCGATTAATGGTGGAAAACCTACAAGAGATACATATCTATCTTATGGTAGTCAGTGTATTGATGATAGCGATATAGAGGCAGTAGTAAAGGTTATTAAGGGTGACTACTTAACTACAGGGCCTACGGTTAAGGCATTTGAAGAAAGGGTAGCTAGTTTTGTAGGGGCAAAATATGCTGTAGCTGTTTCAAATGGAACGGCTGCCCTTCATGCAGCCTGCTATGCAGCTGGAATAGGTGAGGGAGATGAAGTTATAGTTACTCCAATGACCTTTGCTGCTTCAAGCAATTGCGTGCTTTATTGCAAAGGTAAACCTGTATTTGTAGATATAAATCCTAATACTTATAATATAGATGCCAATAAAATCGAACAAAAAATCACTGCTAAAACTAAAGCAATTATTCCTGTAGATTTTACAGGACAGGCTGCTGACCTAGATAAAATAAAGGAAATAGCTGCAAAATATAATCTTACGGTAATAGAAGATGCAGCTCATGCACTGGGAAGCGAATATAAAAATAAAAAAATCGGTTCAGTATCCCATATGACTACCTTTAGCTTTCATCCGGTAAAACCAATAACTACAGCAGAGGGGGGAATGGTTGTAACTGATGATAAAAAACTTTATGACAAGCTAAGTATGTTTAGGACCCACGCTATAACTAGAGATGAAAGGTTTTTAAGTAAAAATGAAGGCTCTTGGTATTATGAGCAAATAGATTTAGGTTACAATTACAGAATTACGGATATGCAGTGTGCTTTAGGAATTAGTCAGATGGACAAAATAGATGGATTTCTTAAAAGAAGAAGAGAGCTAGTTAAAATATACAATGATAATTTTAAAGACTTAGAAGCTTATATAACCTTGCCCTATGAAGAAAAGTTTTCAAGTTCAGGTTGGCATTTATATATTATTAAATTAAAGCTTGAAAAACTAAAAGTGGATAGAAGACAAATATTTGAAGCGCTTAAGGCTGAAAATATAGGTGTTAATGTTCATTACATACCTGTATATTTACATCCTTATTATGAAAAGCTTGGATATAAAAAAGGACTATGTATTGAAGCTGAAAAGCTTTATGAAAAAATAATAACCTTACCATTGTTTCCTAAAATGAAAGATAAAGATGCTATGGATGTAATTAAGGCTGTTACAAAAGTTATTATGCATTATGCAAAATAATTTCCTAAAGTTAAAATATAATTAAACGATAATAAATAAGTAAAAGTGTCGGAGGTGAAAAAATGATAGTACAACGTAATTTAGCTTCATATAAAATATTTGTTAATTATGAAAGTGCTTTACAGGCTCAAAGTTCTGCTATGGCTAAAATTTCTTCCGGGCTAAGAGTAAATAGTGCTAAGGATGACCCTTATGCTGTTGCACAAGATAATACGTTTAATATGCAGATAAAAGCCCTTCAAAGAACAAATGAAAATGCACAAGATGATATAAGTTTGGTTCAAACAAGTTCAAGTGGATTGAATAATATTACAAATATGCTTCAAAGAATACAGCAGCTAGCAGTACAGGCAGGAAATAGCACAAATACTTCTTCAGATATAAGCGACATGCAGTCGGAGGTTTCAACACTAGTTAATGGAATAGACTCTATTGCAAAGAATACTAATATTAATGATGTACATCTTTTAGATGGAAGTCATACAGGATCGCTTGAATCTCAAATAGGAGCAAATAACAAAGATACGGTTTCTATTCCAACTTATGATTTTACGGCAAATGGCTTAGGCCTTAATAGTTTAAACTTAACAGCAGCAGGTGGTCCTAGTGCTACAATTAATGCTGTTAATACAGCATTAGCAACAATAAGATCAGCAAATAGCAATTATGGCTCTATAGAAAATAGATTAAACACTAGTATTTCTAATAATACTGCATTAAATACAGATGAACAAACCGGGGATAGCAATGTAATGGATGCAGATGTGGCATCTGAAATGATGGAATATTCTAAGCAAAGTGTTTTGGTTCAAGCAGGTATTGCTATGATGGCACAAACTAATAATTTTCCACAACAGGTTTTGAATATTTTGAGTAAAGTTAAATGAGTTTAAAAAAATATATAAAATATCATATTTTGCAAAAAAAGGCGACTTAAACAATCGTCTTTTTTATTTAAAATGAAAAAAACTGTAGATAAAATAAAAATTTTTGTTATAATATATTTAAAAGAAAATAATTATTGGAAAGTTTTAATAAAGTGTTAAAATAAATTTAAATAATGTTGAAAACTGAAAACGTTATAGAGTATTTTGTCTAATTATGTTATAATGCGATAGGAAATGAATAAAAAAAATATTAAAAAAGTATTAAAAACAAAATAATAGAAGGAATGTAATAGTTTTTATCGAATATATTGTTATGAGGTGATAAAATGAATGTAGGAAATATGTCACAAAGTCAATTTGTGTATGATTTTATCAAAAAATCTATGGAAGCTGCTGACACAAATAGTCAGGTTATAGCAAATAATATAGCAAATGTTAATACAGCAAATTATAAAAGATACTATGTATCTTTTCAAAATACTTTAAATAATGCTATTCAAATGAAAGTGACAAATCCGAAAGACATAACTAACGGAGATGACTTTGGCTCTATTACTGTAAATCAAGACAACACATCCAGCATGAATGCTGATGGAAATAATGTTGATATAGATGCAGAAATGTCTAATCAAGCCCAAAATACTCTTATGTATGAGGCTTTAACAAATCAAGCAAGTACAAGACTTTCAATGGAGAAATACGTTATTACAGGGGGAGGCAACTAGTAATGAATGCATTTAGTTCATTAAATATAAGTGAAACTGGTCTTTCAGCTGAAAGACTTAGGATGGATACAATTTCTTCAAATATTGCAAATGCAGATACAACAAGGAGCAATGTAACTGGACAACCTTATAGAAGAGAGGTTGCTGTATTTCAGTCAAATTTAGACAGCGTGCTGAATCCTGAAACGGGGCAGATGGAAACGGAGCTTAAAGGTGTAAAAGCAGTTGGAATCCAGCAAGATCAATCTCCTTTTCAAAAGGTGTATGACCCTACAAATCCTGATGCTGGAAGTGATGGATATGTGCTTTACCCAAATGTTAATATTTTGGATGAAATGGCAGATCTTATTTCTTCAACAAGATCGTATGAAGCAAATGTAAGTGCAATGAATGCAGAAAAAAGCATGTTTTCTAGTGCTTTAACTATAGGAAAATAGGAGGACTTAGTATGAATGTAAATCAATTTATTCCTACGAATTATTTAAATACTATATCTAATTTGGGTAGCAGTACAAACAGAATAGATAACAATGGTAATTCCAATGGAGGTTTAGACTTTGGATCAATTTTAAGCCAAAAGCTAGGGGAAGTTAATGACCAGCAGGTTAATGCGGATAATTTGACTACTAATTTTTTAGAAGGTGGAAATACGTCTATAGATCAAGTTATGCTTGGTACACAAGAGGCTAGTCTTTCTTTAGACATGGCAGTTCAGGTAAGAAATAAAATAGTAGATGCATACCAAGAGCTTAATAAAATGCAAGTATAGTAGGGAGTGCATATAATGAAAAACATTTTAGAGGGTATAGGTAATTTAAAGAACAAATGGCTGGGACTTTCAAATACCGGAAAAGTTGCAAGTGGTATTTTAGCTTTAGTTATTTTTTCTGCACTAGTTTTTTTAATCATATCCTCAACCACAACAAAGTATGGTGTATTGTTTTCAGGACTGAATTCTTCTGATTCAGCAACCATAATATCAAAATTAAAAACAGATAAAGTTCCATATGAAGTTCAAGGTAACTCAATTTATGTTCCTGAAAGTGAAGTGGACGAACTAAGGCTTCAGTATGATACATCAATAACAAACGGAACTACTGGCTTTGAGCTTTTTGACAATACTAGTCAATTTGGTATGACGGACCAACAATTTAATGTTACTTATCAAAGAGCTTTAGAGGGAGAACTGGAAAGAACAATTATGGGATTTTCTCAAATTGCAGATGATAGGGTAGAGCTTGCAATGCCTGATAGTTCTGTTTTTGTACAGGATCAAAACTCAGGGACAGCTTCCGTATTTTTGAAAATGAAAAGCGGAGAAACTTTGACAAAATCTCAAGTTAAGGCTATAGTTGCCTTGGTATCAGGTGCGGTGAAAAATTTGCCTGCAGCTAATATTCAAGTTGTTGATGATAATATGAATGTTTTGACGGATAATTCTAAAGACGGTTCTACTGATCTTTCAAGTTCATCAACAGAAAAAAATCAAGTAATTGATCAAACAGAGAATGAGTTACAGGAAAAGGCTTTAGCACAGCTTGAACCAATTTATGGTGAAGGAAACGTTAAAGTTCAAGTTAACGCTGATATGAATTTTGATTCAAATCAGCAAACTTCTACGGTTAAGAGTAACCCTATAATAGTTAGTCAGGATAACAAAACTTCTGGTTCCTCAAATGGTGGAACCCTTTCAAATAGCGGAAGTCCTACTACAAACAATTATAATAATTCAAACCAAATCGTAAATAATTCTTCTGCAGGTTATTCTTATAGTAACGAAGTTACAACAAATTACGATAATTCAACTACACAAACAACAACAACTAAATCACCAGGTGATGTTACTAGATTAACTGTTTCAGTAGTTGTAAATAAAACATTAAATCAAAATGACCAGACTGCTATTAATAATATCGTAAGCCAGGCAGTAGGACTTAATGCCCAAAGAGGAGATAGTATAAGTATTGAAGGAATGAAATTTAATACAACACTTCAAAACAACGCAAAGGCTGCTATTGCACAAATGAATCAAGCGGCTCAAACAAAGCAAAGATATGAGATTATTGCAGCAGCTGTTGGTGGAGTTTTACTTCTTATTTTTGCAATTATATTATTTATTAGATCTAGAAGAAGAAAAAATAATGATGAAGTTACCCTTGGAGAAAATATAGATGCTAAAATTGCAGATAATATTTCGCCTAAGGAAGCAACAACTAGCTTTGAACCGATTAAATTTGAAGAAGACAATATGAACCTTCATATGGAAAAAGAAATTAAACAATATGCTAATACAAAACCAGATCAAGTTGCAGATGTGGTAAAAGCTTGGCTTTCTGAGGAGGAGAGGTGATATAAGTGCCAAAAGATGACAAATTTAATGGTGTTCAAAAGGCAGCCATTCTATTTATTACATTAGGACCAGAAGCATCGGCAGCAATAATTAAAAAATTGCCTGAAAGAGAGATTCAAAAAGTAACTTATGAAATAGCAAATTTAACAGCAGTAAAATCCGAGCATAAATTTGGAGTTTTAAAAGAATTTATTGAGATGAATAAGGCAAAGGATTATATGCTGGAAGGTGGCTTTGAGTATGCTAGAGATCTTTTAGGCAAAGCATTAGGTCCTCAAAGGGCAAAGGAAATATTAGATAAGGTTACTGAGGAAACAGAGCAGTTTAGGCCATTTGCTATTGCTAGAAAGGCAGATGCACATCAACTTTTAAACGTAATAAATAATGAGCATCCTCAAACTATAGCTTTAATACTTTGCTACTTGCAGGCTGAAAAGGCAGGTCAGATATTATCTGCTCTGCCTGAAGAACTTCAAAGTGATGTTGCCTTTAGAATAGCTACTATGAGCAATACATCACCTATGGTAATAAAGGAAATCGAAAAAGTTTTAAACAATAAATTATCATCGGTTTTAAGATCCGATGTTACATCACTTGGAGGAGTAGATACTATAGTTGAAATATTAAACCAGGTTGATAGAACAACTGAAAAGAATATTACTGAGGGACTTGAAAGAGAAAATCCAGAACTTGCTGAAAAGATCAAGT
>JAJXYA010000132.1:0-1867 GCA_021780795.1 Bacillota bacterium
TAGAAAAATTGCACAAAAGGAGATGGACAATTGTAAGGATGTTATTCCTGTATGGATTATGCCAATAAACAGAGTCATGGAAAATTTAAAGCTTACAGATAATTTATTTGATGTGGTAATTGTGGACGAGAGCAGTCAAAGTGACATATCAGCTATAACGGCTTTAATGAGAGCTAAGAAGGCAATCATTGTAGGGGATGAAAAGCAAATAAGTCCTGAAGCCATTGGAAAGGACCATACTGTTGTAGAAAACTTAATAAATACATATTTACAAGGTATTCCACATGCAGAATGGTTTGATTTAAAAACTAGTTTATACAATACAGCACTAAGAGTATTTCCTAATAGATTATTATTAAAGGAACACTTTAGATGCGTGCCAGAAATAATTGGATTTAGTAATGAATTATGCTATTCAAATGAAATAATGCCTTTAAGACGAATAGATGCTAAAGAAAAAGTTGGACCATTTATAGTAGCCTCTAAAGTAAAAGACGGATACAAGGATGAAACTAAGGCTATAAACGCAAAGGAAGCAGAGTACATCGTAGATAAGATATTAGAGTGTTGTAAGGACGAGAGGTATAATGGAATGACTATGGGAGTTATATCTCTGCTAGGGGACGCTCAAGCTGAATTAATACAGGGTATGTTAGTAGATAAGCTTGGCATGGAGGAACTGCTACAAAGAAGGCTTATATGTGGAGATGCTTATTCCTTTCAAGGGGATGAGAGAGATGTAATGTTCCTATCTATGGTTATTGCAAATAATGCAAAATTTTCAGCATTAACTAAGGGATCAGATATAAGAAGATTTAACGTAGCTGCAAGTCGTGCAAGAAACCAAATGTGGTTATTTCACTCAGTAGATTTAGAGAGCCTTAATAATAAATGTGTTAGGTACTCCTTATTAAAATATTGTCTAGAGGATAATGAACAGAAGGAAGAAATTATATCTTCAGAATATTTATTATTAAATGATTTTGAAGAGAACATAGGGAAGAGCATAAAAGAAAGTGGATATATGCTTACACCGAAAGTCAAAGTAGGAAAATACACTATAGATTTTGTTGTAGAAACAGATTTACCCTTGAAGATACAGGGGGAGAATTATAAAAAAATAGCAGTGCAGTGTATTGGGATGTCAGAGGATGAAGATTACAATTGGCAAAAACAGTATGAAATGCAGATGTGTCTTGAACGGGTTGGATGGGAGTTTTATAAAATACGCGCCAGCGAATTCTATAGAAATCCTGCAGCAGTTATAGAGAGGTTGACACAAAAACTAAACAATTTGATAAAGTAAATATAATTAAATGCGCCAATTTTAATGACTGGCGTATTTTTTATTGCATAAAATACCAAAATATAAGGAGATAATATATAAATCTCAGTTTAGTCACAGGCATTGCCAATATGGGAGGTATATATGTCAAATCAAGATAAAAAGTATAATGAGGAAAAGAAAGCTATGACATCACATCAGTTAAAGCTTAGGCTATCTGAGCTTCAGCGAAAAGCCAAGGCTAAACAAATACCCATTATCATAGTGTTTGAGGGGGTAAATGCTTCTGGTAAAGCTCCATTAATTAATGAACTTATTCTTACATTAGATCCTAGACATGTAAAGGTGCATACGCATGAAGAAGTGCATAGGAGGGCATTCATGTGGGGGTCTTGGAATAGTATACCGAGGTATGGCGATACAGCCATATTCTATAAAAGCTGGTATAGCGCTTTAATCTTAAAGGGTATTAAGCATAGATATGATGAAGTAAAATTTGAAAATTATTATAGATACATAAATTCCTTTGAGAAACAGCTTTCTCATGGAGGATATTTAATTGTGAAGTTTTTACTGGATGTA
>JAJXYA010000132.1:1877-6255 GCA_021780795.1 Bacillota bacterium
AAAAGAGTATAAAAAGGAAAAGTATAAGGACTATAAAAAAATAGCTCAAATTGTAGTAGAAAACACTAATACAGAATATTGTCCGTGGAATATAATCCCAAGCAATGACAGTAAAGATGCCAGTATTGAAGTTTTAAAAACAATAATAGCTTCTTTAGAGCATGCAATAAGTAAGTCGGGAAATACCACTTACAAAGCAACAGAAAATAATGTGGAGGAGACTTCAAGTGTTCCAAATGTTTTAGGTGGAGGTTATAATAATGAAGCTATTGATAAGGAGGAATTCAACAAAGAAATTAAGGCTTGTCAAAGAAAACTTAAAGAACTTCAGTACCAGTTATATGAACGAGGGGTTTCCCTTATTGTAGTATATGAAGGATTTGATGCTGCGGGAAAAGGTGGAAATATAAGAAGAGTAATAAAAAAATTAGATCCAACGGGATATAAAGTTCATTCTACAGCAGCTCCAAGTGATATAGAAAAGGTACATCATTATCTTTGGCGCTTTTGGACTCAGATGCCTAAAACTGGGCATATAGCTATTTTTGATAGATCTTGGTATGGAAGAGTACTTGTAGAAAGGGTTGAAGGTTTTTGCAGTGTAGAGGAATGGAAAAGAGCATATAGTGAAATTAATGAAATGGAGGAGCAGTTAGTTCACTCTAATAGTATAGTCATTAAATTTTGGCTAGATATTGACAATGAGGAGCAGTTAAAGAGGTTTAGAGCAAGAGAACAAAATCCTAATAAACAGTGGAAGATAACAAAGGAAGATTGGAGAAATAGGGAAAAATGGGAGCTCTATAGAGCTGCAGTTAATGAGATGATTTACAAGACAAATACCGCTGATGCTCCATGGATAATTTTAAAAGCAAACTGCAAGCCTTATGCTAGATTAAAAGCACTAAGCACTATTATAGAGCACGTTCAAAGTAGATTAAACAAAATATAATACAAGAAAGTAATCATTTCGACAATGTAGTTACTTAAATTTCATAATACTACATAAAAATACAAAAAACTTGACTTTGCGCAGTTTTTTTGGTTTGATATTCATTATAAAGTTATCATAACGGTAATATAATAATAGTATAATTTTTTTTAATAAGAGGGTGAGAGGGATGGTTAACGAAGTGAAGAATATAATATGGATGATATGGAAAAATGACCAAGGAGAACCCTTTAAAGTAGGCGAATTAAGTAAAAGAGCGGAAAAGTACTATTTCAAATATGATGTTGATGGTGTGAAAAAAGCTAAAGCATATGGATTTTCTCCATTACCGTATTTACCTAGAATAGATGCAGAATATTTCAGAGAAGAATTATTTCGTTCATTTTCAGAACGTCTGCCTTGGCATGGGAAAAAGGATGTAAACTCTGTTTTAAAGGAATATAACCTTGAGGAATATGATGCTTTTGAATTACTAAAAAAAAGTGGAGGCAAAATCTCAACAGACAGCTTTGAATTTATTCCATCTTTTGATGAAGAGAGCATTGCTTTAGAATCCCAATAAATATGAAAAGTAAGAGTGTGTAAAGTGAAAACATATTTTTTCATTTTACACACTTTTTATTTTTAAAATATGATAAATTTAAAAGGTAGTTTTTACAAACATAAAATTAAATGCTTGTGCAATCTTAATACTTAGGAAATATTGTAAATTCATTAAAAGCATCATCATATCTTTCGTTATCTGTATTATGATGGTCCCTTTCCTTATCTTTTTTTTCGTACTGTCCTATGGAACATGATAATTCCCTAAACTCCCCAAAGTAATTTGCATCGGGCATATTATCAAAAGGATAAGGTGTGTCTTTAGGTAACATAGTATTATTCTTCCTTTCACAATATATTTTAAAAAGCATTGGTCAAGATAAAATTGCTTTTCATTATATATAGTGGATAAAAATCTATTAAATTATGCAAGAAAAGATGTCCGCTTGGACATCTTTTCTATAATTTAAACTTATTGATTTCATTCATTAGATTTTTTGTCATATCATTTAAAGTTTTAGAAGAGTTAGAAACTTCTTCAGAAGCAACCCCCATCATCGTAGAGGAAGCGGTAATTTCTTCTGCTGAAGCTGAAGTCTCAGCAGTTACAGAAGACATTTTTTCCACCATATGAACAACATTATTTTTTCTGTTATTTATGTTTTCCGTGGATATACTGATATTTTCTATTTTAGGTATTATAGCTTCAATAGCAGATATAATATTTTTAAAAGATTTTAAGGATTCTTCAATCAAGGAAGTCTGACCTATAAGCTCAGAATTTACATCAGAGGTTGTAGTAATTACCATGTCTGTTTCTTTTGAAATTCCTAAAACTAAATTATTAATATCCTTAGAGGAATCGCTAGATTGCTCAGCTAGCTTTCGAATCTCATCAGCCACCACTGCAAAGCCTCTTCCGCTTTCTCCTGCACGAGCAGCTTCAATGGCAGCATTTAGTGCAAGCAAATTAGTTTGTTCGGCTATATCATTAATGATATTTGTTATATCGTTTATCTTATTAATATTAACTCCAAGTAATTTAATCTTTTTACTAACATTCTCAAAAGACGTGCTAATGTTTTCTATAGAAGTTACAAGTATTTTAAGATTTTTATCACTATCATTTGCCAGTGAATCGATATTAGCGGCAGCATAATTGGCATCCTTAGTAAGAACAACGATATTCTCAACATTTGCACTTAAATCATTTACTATAGAAGTTATATTAAGCAAGTCACTTACTTGAGAGTTGGCGCCTGCCGCTACTTCTTCAATTGAAGCGGTTACATTTGAAGAGGTGGACCACATTTCAATAGATATTGAAGATAAGTTTTCAGAATTATTGTGTACTGCTTCTGCTACTTGTTTTGCAGACTGTAAGGTTATAGCAGTCTTATTTTTAAAATTATTTATAGCTTCACCAATCAAGCGAAATTCATCTTTAGAATTTATATTAATATTCTCTGTTAAATCCCCATCAGCCATTTTATCTAAGGAATTCTTGATGGTGGAAATATTTTTGGAAAGCTTTCTTGAGAATAACATACTTAATCCTAGTGATAATAGCATGCTGATAAAAGCTAAGGCTAAGAAACTTAAATTAAGAGTATTTTGAATAGATTTAAACATAGTAACATCACTATCCATACATACAACTGCGATTACCTCTGACATTGAACCCTTTATTGGAGCATAACTAGAAAGGAAAGCTCCATCTTTACTTATATTAGTTTTTTTCAAAACTGTTGGAGTTCCTTTGAAGGCTTCCGACATTTCTTCATTTATTTTACATTCATCCCCGATTTTAGCACTGCTTTTCTCTGAAGAACCTGTAACTAAAAAATAGGCTGTTGAATTATCCTTTTTCACTAATAAAGATACATTTTTTGCATTGTTGTCCATTTTAAATTTTTGAATATAATTAAAAAGTTCCTTGTATTCTTTGCTATTCATATCTTTATATTTTATTAAAGTAGAAACCGTAAGTGATGGAATAGCATTACCGGCTTTTATTGCACGCTCTTTTGATACATCCCTTAAATCCGCAAAGACTAAGTTAAAAACTACTGTACTTACAATTAAGAGCATAATAAGAAAACAAGCAACAGTAAGTAAATTCAATTTGAGTATTTTGTTACTTAATTTAGCCAAGATTGGGTCCCCCTTTTATTTTGAATATTTTCAAACTAATAGGATGTTTTCAGAAAGCATTATTAGTTATAGTAAATATAATACATAATTTCTTATAAAAAGTAAATGTACTATAAGAATATAATTAAAAATATATATTGATAGATAAACAATATTATAAATTGTTCTCACAACATAGGCTGATAGTTCATAAAATGAAATGAGTAATAATTTGGGGTGATATTTTGCTATATGTACTAATTTTAGCAGGTGGAAAAGGAACAAGACTTTACCCTCTATCTCGTGCACAAAACCCAAAGCAGTTTTTGAATATTATCAATAATAAGAGCTTTTTAAGAAGCACTGTGGATAGAATAAAATGTTTAGTTAGCAATGAAAATATTTATGTAGTTACCAATGAAGATTATTTTGATAAGATCTGTAATGAACTTCCAGAAATCCGTAAATCTAATATATTTGTGGAGCCTAGTAATAAGGAGACCCCCTTATTAACATTATAGGCGATTTTTAAATTCAAAAACACCCTCTATGCATAAATACATAGGGGGCGTTTTTGAGCTTAATATTTATTTAGTCTTTATTGCGATCTCGCCTGTGATAGTACTAGCAGCATCCTTTACGAATGTAGCTTGAACTTCAGCATTTGCAAAATATAGATTTCCTTCAATTCTAGTTTCTACTAACTTAAAGTTAGCTGATTCAACATAGATGTCTCCTCTAAAGATTCCT
>JAJXYA010000296.1 GCA_021780795.1 Bacillota bacterium
ACGGATAAAATTTTAATGTGAGGTGTTTATATGCAAAAAACAAAAATGATTTTTACCATTGGTCCAGCAAGTGATAATGAAGAAACTTTAAGAAAGTTCATTGAAATCGGTATGAGTGCTGCAAGATTAAATTTTTCTCATGGTACGCATGAATCACACAAAGAAAAAATTGAATTAATTCAACGTATAAGTAAAGATATGGATTCTGCAACAGCTATTGTTCTTGATATAAAAGGACCTAAAATTAGAACTCATAACTTTGTAAATGATGGGGTAACTCTTATTGACGGTAATGATTTTGATTTTGTTTGCGGAGAAGAAATTCTTGGAGACGAAAAAAGATGTTCAATTTCATATGATGTACTTTATCAAGATATACAAGTCGGCGGGAAAATTCTTGTTGATGATGGTCTTTTAAAGTTCAAAGTTACTGGAGTTGAAGGTAAAACAATACATACTAAAGTTATCGTTGGTGGAGAAATTAAAAACCATAAAGGTGTTAATGTTCCTAACGTAATTATAAAACTACCATCAATCACTGAAAAAGATATTGAAGATATTAAATTTGGTTGTAAAATGGGTGTTGACTTCATAGCTGCTTCTTTCATAAGAAAAGCTAGCGATATCCTAGATGTAAAAAAAGTTTTAAAAGAAAATCATGGTGAACACATAAAAGTAATAGCTAAAATAGAAAATCAAGAAGGCGTAGATAATATAGATTCTATCATTGAAGTAACCGATGCTGTAATGGTTGCCAGGGGAGATATGGGTGTTGAAATTCCAATCCAAAGAGTACCTATAAATCAAAAAATGATAATCAGAAAATGTAATGAAGCAGGTAAGATTGTTATAACTGCAACTCAAATGCTTGATTCAATGATCAGAAATTCAATTCCAACTAGAGCTGAAGCAAGTGATATTTGTAATGCAATTTTTGATGGTACTGATGCAATAATGTTAAGTGGTGAAAGTGCTTCTGGTCTGTTCCCTATAGAAGCTGCAAAGATAATGTCTAAAATAGCTCAAGAAGCTGAAGAGTATTTAGATTATGATCATTTAACTGCAAGACTTAGAGAACCTTCTCTTACTGATTATGCAGCTGCAATAAGTTATTCTGCTTGTAGAACTGCTAATATTTTACATGCAAAAGCTATCGTTGCTGCAACTAAGAGCGGCGCTACGGCAAAATTACTTTCAAGATACAGGTCAAAAGCTCCAATCATAGCTATAACACCTTATGAACAAGTAAGAAGAACCTTGAGCTTAAACTTTGGAATATTCCCTATGACTTGCCAAATGTTTAACACAACAGATGAAATATTAACAGAAGCTAGGAATATTGTATTTAAGTTAAACTTTACACAACCTGGCGATGACATAATAGTTGCTGCTGGAATGCCAACAACACAAACTGGTGGAACTAATATGTTAAAGATAGAAAAGATTTAATTCAATTAATAATTAACAGTTATAGTACTATTTCCTTTGGAAATTGAATCATTAAAATAAGACTCTGCGAATCAAAAATTTGATTCGTGGAGTCTTATTTATTTTAAAGCATAGAACTTTGTTCCTTAATTGTTAATTGATTTATTTTTACTCAAATTTAAATCCTTTAAGTAAATCTCCTAAAGATGTTCCTTCACTATCTTCATTATCAATGTAATTAATATATTCTTTGTTAGTTTCTGCAGCTTCTTTTATACTCAAAGCTATTTTCTTATTTTCTCTATTAATATCTAATACTTTTACTTTTACTTTTTGATTAACTTCTAATATATCTGAAGGTTTTGCAATACGCTCATCTGTAATTTCTGAAATATGTACCAATCCATCTACACCTTCAAATAATTCAATGAATGCTCCAAACGTCGTAAGACGTACAACTTTACCTTCTACCAGATCTCCTACTTTAATATCTTCACTATGAACTGTCCATGGTTCCTTTGTTACATCTTTTAATATTAAAGATAATCTCTCTTTTTCTCTATCTACAGTTCCTATAAATACTTCAACTTTATCACCTTCTTTAACTACATCTTCTGGCCTATTTACTCTTTCCCATGATAAATCTGAAATGTGAATTAAACCTTCTACTCCACCAATATCTACAAATGCGCCAAATTTAACTAATTTTTTAACAATACCATTTCTTTTTTCACCTTCTATTAAAGCATCCCATATAACCTTTTTGTTTTTGTTGTATTCTTCTTCTTCAATAACTCTTCTTGATCCTACAACTTTTTTATTTCTAAAATCCAATTCTGTAATTCTGATTTCTAATTCTTTTCCTACTATAGTACTAAGTTCAATTCTTTCTTTGCTTACAAGTGAACCTGGAATAAAGACTCTTACATTTCCATAATAAGCAATTACTCCACCTTTAGTTTCTTCCTTAACTTTAACAGTAATATTTTTTTGTTCTTTAAAAGATTCCTTTATTTCTTCTTTTTCTTTGATTTCTAATACTCTTACTAATGAAAGTTCAACGTATCCTTCTCCATCGTTTGGAGATATCACATATACGTCAATTTCGTCATCTTTACTAACTACTTCTCTAGGATCTTTTCCATCTGATGATAGTTCTTCTTTAGATATTAGTCCATCAAAAGCATAATTTATATTAACTGAAACTTCTTTATCGTTTACATCTATTACTTTACCCTTTAAAATATCCCCCCTACTCAATCTCTTTACATCATAATCATTTAAAAGTTCACCCATACTACTCATTGTTTCTTCATTAGACATTAATCATCACTCCTTAAATTATAATTTACTCTACTTACAATATTAATCTAAGAAAAACGATTATACAAGTGTATGTTAATGTACTACTAACATACTTATGATATAATTAATTGAAAACCTTTATATAATAAATAACAAAATATATATTTGTTGTAAATAATTATTCTTAACTCAAGACTCAAATGGCAAATATCATTTAAGTAGTATCCAATACCACTTAAAACATTAGATATTACTACTATACGTGAGATATATGACCCTATACTGATGATAATTAATTCTAACAATCTTTTTTAGTCTTTTTTCGTTACTTTTCCATATTGTGTATAAGTAATCTTTTTTATATAATAAATACATAGTCTTTAAGGGGTGATCACTATTAATAAGATTAAGAAAAAATATGCTTTAATTCTGCTTTTAACATTTATCTTTGCATTTTCAAGTTTCCCTTTAGATGCATTGTCCTTGACAGGTATAAGTCCATCTGATAGCACAACAGCTTTTGCTAAAAGCAGTGGTAGGTCAAGTTTCAGCAGTAAATCTAGTACAAGTAGTTCAAAATCAAAAAGCGGATTTAGTTCAGGCTCTGTTAGCAATTCATCGAGTAAATCTTCTACTAGTACTAGCAAAGATTCAACTAGTTCAAAAAGTGCTGAAGGATTTAAAACAGGTGATTTTTCAAGTGGTAGTAGTGGTTCAAAAGCTAGTTCTGATTCAAGTACTTCTTCCAATAGTAATGGTGCTGCAAAGGGATTTAGTAGTGGCTCATATTCTACAACTGATAAAAATAAAACTAATGATTCTTCGAGCTCTTCTAATGCAACTGATAATAAAAATAGTACCACTCAGACCTATAACAATAATTCTGGCAGAAGCTCATTCTTTCCATTCTTCGGAGGGTTTGGTGGCTTCGGTGGATTTTACAGACCATTTTATTTTGGTTCAGCTTCGAGTTCAATCGTTAATGCTTTAGTTTTATCCGGAGTATTTCTATTAGCCATTGTATTAATAAAAAAATATTTAAATAATAAAAGAAAATAACAAAAAATTTTTGGAGGTATTTATATGGGAATTTTTACAAGAATGTCAAATATGATTAAAGGAAAGGTAAATACTACATTAGATGAAATGGAAAATCCAGTTGAGTTATTAGATCAAAAAATAAGAGATATGGATGAACAATTCAATAAAGCTAAATTAAGTTCAGCTCAAATTTTAGGCAATGTTCATGAAATTGAAAAGAAGTTAACTCTTTCTAAAAAGGAATCTGAAGATTATGATCAAAAAGTAAAATTAGCTTTAAGTAAAGGAAACGAAGAACTAGCTAAGAGAGCTTTGGCTAAAAAAGTTGAAGTAGATAAAAAAATTGTTTCTTTACAAGCAAGCTATGATAATTCAAAAGTTCAAGCTGATACATTAAAATCAAATCTTCGTGCTTTAGAAGAAGAAATAACAAAAACTAGAAGTTATAGAGATGAGGCTGCTGCTAGATTTGCAAATGCTGAAGCATCTCAAAAAGTTAATGAAGTACTTGCTAATGTTCAAACTAAGAGTAATTCAATACAAATTGATAGTATAGAGAGAAAAATTCAAAGAAAAGAATCTCTTGCTCAAGGCTTGGGAGAATTAAGAGATTTAGATAATTTCGATAGTGAATTTGCAAAACTAGATGAAGTTGACTTAGACCTTGAATTAGCAAAATATAAGAATAACTAGGTGCTCAATATGGATAATGATAAAGATATTGATTTTATCAATGAAGAAAGAAGATATTGGGGGAAAATTTATACTGATGTAGCTTATGCTATAAGTGAGATATCTCCCTTTGTTTCTGAAAGAGATTTAAATATACGAAAATATTTTACTAAAGCATCGATACTTCAAGAATATACTAAGCTTTTAGACTCTGCTGAAGCTGATTGCAAAAAGAAATCTTTATTTTCAATGTTTAAATCTAATCCAAGTATTACCTTACTTAGAGATTTTAAATGTAAAAATAGAGAAACTTTTACGCAATTAGAAAAATGTTCTCATTGCGAATGTTTAAACTGTGCTTTTGATTGTAATTTTAAAAAATGTTCAAGCTGTAGAAGTGAATCTATGATTTGCTTTTGTGATAAAGAAAGGGTTAATGTACGAAAATTCAACAATTTCACATTAGATCTTACTAACAATGACAATGGAAGATCTTCAAAATATAAAGTCTTAGCTGTTGTTGAAGATTGTACATTAAATAATCTATATATTTTACTAGAAAATATAACTAATTCAGGTGATAAATTAGTACTCTATTATTATCCAGGAATTAAAGAAGACTCCTATGGTGAAATAACAGATGCTGCTGAATTTGATTTCGTAATTGAAACTTATCAAAGCGCAGAATAACTAATTCTCTAAATGAGTTGGCTTAATGAGTTGGCTTGATTGCGATGTTGAGACTAAAATAATAGCATAAATTTAAGATATAGCTGAACTTTGTAACAGCACTATCTTAAATTTATGCACCTCAATATCGCAATCAATTACTAGAACGAAGTCGCTAAAAGCCGACCGTCCCGTATGGGGATTCAAAACTCACGATTTACCCCTAAAATCTATATTTTTATTCATTTATTAACATTTTAAAGCTTTATTTCTTGAAAGTATATAGTTTTCTTTATTTTAGTACATAAGATCCCCCTCCCCATGATTAAGTACTTATTCACTTTTATCTTTATTTAGGGTGGCGACGTACTCCGAGGCATTATTTTACCTATCTTTATTAAATTTCCCTTCTCACAATTTTTACACTTTCCTATTTTTATTCCTGTTAATTTGAAAAATAGCTCCGCTGACGATAGATTCTCAAGTTCTTTAGGTTTAACCCTAAAGATTTCTAAACAGCGTTTAAACTTTAGTTTTTTATTTCTGTTTCCTAAAATTCCATAATGCCTTATTTTCACAAATCTATCTGGCAGAACATGCATAGTAAACCTTCGGATAAATTCTATTGGCTTTAAAGACATCACTTTTTCTTTATTTTTATCTTTATAATCTCTCCACTTAAATACTACTTTTTCATTATCAACTTTTATAATTCTGTTATCTGATATAGCAACTCTATGAGTATATCTACCTAAATATTGAAGTACATACTCGGCATTGCTGAAAGGTGCTTTACTATAAACAATCCATTCTTTTTTATATAAATTATCCTTAAATGAATTAAATATATTTCTTGATGATAACTCACTAATGTTTTTAGGAAATTTAAGTTTGTTATCTTTGTAAAGTTCATTTAAGTAATATAGAAATTTTCCTCTAAATTTTCTTGATAAAACTTTTACTGGAATAAGAAATTTCTTTTTTGATTTTATCCATTTAGTGTTATCAAAACTTAATCCACCACCAGGTACTATACAATGAATATGTGGATGAAACATTAAATTTTGTCCCCAAGTATGCAATATTGTTGTAAAACCAATACTCGCATTTAAGTATTTTTTATCCTTTGCTAATTCTA
>JAJXYA010000231.1 GCA_021780795.1 Bacillota bacterium
GCTAAGGGTTCCGAAATTTATTAAATCTTCTACTTTAAAAGGGTCTTCAGCAAATTTTCTTATGGTAATTGAAGGCCCATCAATAGCTAAAGGTGGAATTATAGCATTTACTCTAGAACCATTGGGTAGTCTTGCATCAACCATAGGAGAGCTCTCATCAATTCTTCTTCCAATAGGAGCAACAATTTTTTTAATAACATGCATTACGTGATTATCATTTTTGAATTTAGCATCTGTAAGCACTAGTTTGCCTTCCTGTTCAATATAAACATGATTTGGACCATTAACCATAATTTCCGTTACATTTTTATCAGCAAGTAAAGCCGTAATTGGCCCAAACCCTATAATTTCATCTAATAGTTCTTCCTTTATTTTCTTCTTTTCATTATTTGTCATGTTCAGAGATTCTTGCTCAATATGCTTCATAACAATGAAATTTATTTCTTCCCTTAATTCCGCATTTTGGTCTGATATCTCATTAAAATCTATATCTAGCTCTTCTATTACCCTATTTTGAATTTTTATCTTTAGTTCAAAATAAGGATCTACTTCTTTTTCATTAAATTTATTAGATTTTTTATCTACATTAATCTCTTCTAATCTCTTTATAAGGGACATACTATCACCTCTATATTGCTAAGTTTTTACACATTATAGCAATAGCTTTTCCTATTTTCAGCTTATCATATTTAGGGCTATCACAGAATGGCTGTCCTCTATTAACTGAAATACTAACTGTCTTTTGATCCTCTGGAATCATTGCAAAAATACCATCCTTAAATGCGCTCTCTACTTCTGTCTTGCTTATTCCGTATTTAGTAGTAAAATTATTTATAATTAATTTTACTTTGTTTTTATCATACCCAAGGGATTGCATAACTCCGAGACCTAATTTAGTATTTTTAAGAGCAACGATTTCCATAGTAGTAACATATAACACTATTTCTGAAAGATCTAAAATATAAAGAGTGCTATCATTAAAGTTAATACCTGTATCAATGATAATCACATCATAATGATTCTTTAGGATTTTGATCATTTTTTCAATACTATCTTTCCCAATATACTCTGCTGCTTCAGGTTTTGTAGGAGCAAAAAGGATATGAAGATTTTTATTAAATCCATATAAGTAAGGTTTTATATTTTCATATGAATCTACTTGGCCATCCTCTATAACATCAAGTATGGTTTTTTGTTCATACTGATTCACTAACATTGAAATATCTCCAAATTGTAAATCTAAATCTATAAGTAATGTTTTTTTATTATATTCTTTACATATAGCCACAGCACTATTTAATGCTAAAATAGATTTTCCTACTCCTCCCTTGGAACTGAAAAAGGTTATGAACTTTGCATTACGCTGCGTTGCAGTATTCTGCCCTTCTTCAAAATAGGCTCCATTTGAAGCCCTATCCTTATATTTTTCGTAAGTAGTAATTATAGTATTAACTAAGACTTCATAGTTAAAAGGCTTAATAATATATTCTTTTGCTCCATAGAACATAGCTTTTTTGAGATATTCACTTTCAGCTTGAACGGACATAATAATTACTGTAACAGAAGGAAATAGATTTGTGATTTTTTCTGTAGCTTCCAGCCCATTAAGTACAGGCATATTAATGTCCATTAATACGATATCCGGCTTTACTTTAGAAAGAAGTTTTAAAACCTCTTCCCCATTGCTTGCCTCACCAACAATTTCAAAGAATTCATTCTCTAAATTTAATATTTTCTTTATTACATTTCTGGTCTCTTCAATATCATCTGCAATCAGTATTTTAATTTTACTCATAATGTCACCCCTATTTCTCTAGTACCGGGATTTTAATGCCTGTTCCAGCTTTAATTAGATTTTGATCCCCAATTCCGTTAGCTTGTTTTATTAAAGCATATTTTCCTGGGTCTCCATAAAAATCTGTACTTATTTTTCTTAAAGTGTCACCTTGTTTTACCTTATAATAAACGTATTTTTCATATTTGTAATCGCCTGTATTATCTTTATTTTCTTCTGCTTGTTTAGTTTTGTACTCTGGAAACAAATTCTTCATTTCTTTAGAATCATCCAACATAAGTTCTTGCCAAGTTGCGCCTTCTGTTTTGTGAATATAATCTGGGTCTAAAGGTCTTAAGACCAACTTTAACTCACCAATATCTTCTGCTAATACTAATTTCTCTATATCAAAAATTGGCACAGATAATGTAACTAAGTAATTAGCTGGTACCGCTACTCTTTGTTCACCGTCTCTATAAAGTGATTTATCTACTGCAAGTACTTGAATATTTTGAAGCAGAATTTTCGATAAATCAGGTCTAACAATTTTTTGCCCATCTTTCTTCTCTGATAAATACACAATTACGTCAACAAAATCTCCTTGTTTAATAAGGTCTGACACACCTGTACTTCCATTAACATTTATGGAGATAGCTCTATTATTACCTTCTATTTTTAAACTCAATTCATTATCAAGTTTATTTATCAACTTATCTTTATTGAACCCTTCATCCTTTAAAATAGTTTCCTTGGTATATTTTCCTACAATATTAGAAGATTCCACAATATAATCCCTGAATATTGCATTATCAGGCACCTTAATTTCTTTAATCATTTTTTTCTCTATTTTAGTTCTTGGGGCTATTGTTTCAGTTGCAACTAAAACAGATCTTTCCTTAACTGCTGTATCTGGTGTTTTTAAAGATTTTAAATATATAAAAATAACTACGCTACTTACGATTGCCAACATGAATGATATTAAAATTAATCTTTTTCCTGTATTTTTCATAAAAACACCACCCATACTCCTAATTCTTTACTCCTATTTCACCAGTTTAGCGCCATAGGCTCCAGTATCACTTTGTGTCATATCAATCTCTCCATTTGTTACATATCTAATAAAGCGTCCTTGAATTTGAATTTTTCCTGCATTTTTTACAATGTCTTCCACGTAAAATTCTCCAAAACCTACTACTAATACATTTTTTCTTCCATTAACATTTAAGGAATCTACTAAAGGCAATGTCCATAATCTAATAGAATTTCTTTCGAAATCATTAAAACTGCTACATTCTGAATTAATATAATTTTTAATTGCATTAGCAGCACCTGCCATGTTACCGGTCTCTGTATCTATCATGTCCCCCACTGTTATTGTGCCACTATAACCATAAAGTGCATTTGATTTGAATACATTTGCACCGGTTCCTCCTAATGACACTTCATTATAATTTCCATGATAGCCATCTCCAGCACCTTCTTTTAGCATTACCACATCTCCATAAGAAAATGGAAATGCTTCAACTGCCAATGGTCTAATACCACCTTTTATTGATTTTATAGGTGCTATAATTGCTTTTGTACTTGCATTTATATTACTGCTATTTATTCCAATTATAGGTGCAAAGATGTGATTGACATTTTTTATTCCTTTCATTTGTATGCTTTTATTATCACCACTTATGGTAATTGAAACTTTGTTTGGATCAACATTATTCTTTTGAAGATACGAAATTGCAACATTTCCTGCTTTAGTGGCATTTGTAGGTAATTCTAGGCTAGCCGCTAACACTGCTGAATCAATAGCATTAGATAATTTCACCTTTTCTACATAAACCAAACCAATATCTACCACATAAGCTGTAAAACCCAGAAGTGCTGTAAAAACTAAACATAATATAATAGCAATGTTTCCTCTATCATCTAATTTTCGCATTAAATCATCTCCTTCGGAGTTGCACATTAACGACTTCAGAAGGAAATTTTCACACACACTGAAGTTTTCTATTTATTATAGTATTTGGTTTTATTTGTAGAAGTATGAGACTTTCCTTCTGAAATGTCATTAACCTCATCACTCATTCTATTCTCATGGATGTTTGAGCTTTTAATACCACCACATTATGAAGTATATTGCTTATTATAGGAATAGTTACCTGATAGTTATATATAACTTCTACTGTAAGGGTATCACCAGCTTTTCTACTTCCTTCTTCTGGTGTTATATTTACTGTTAGATTTTTAGTATCTAAATTAGGGGAAATGTTAGTAATCAGTTGTTTAATTTCTATATTAGAACCAGCTACTATACCAAGTCTAGCCCCTTCTCTAGCTGAATTATGGATGGTAAGATAGGAATTTAACATTATACCAAATTCTAAAATCCCCATCAATAATAACAATAGAAAAGGGAGTATAATGGCGAACTCTACTAGAGACTGTCCTTTTTCATTTCTCAAGCTTTTCATATTGATCACCTCTGTTATAGTCAAGAGTTGGAATATGAAAGTGAAGGGATTTTTACTAATAAGGGGGAAAAGTAAAAATCAACTTAACTTTCAATTTTCAACTCTCTACTGAAAAGGATGTTTCACTACTATAGGGCATCAATGATAGATTGGAATTTTGCTGCAATGGCTGGTCCAAGTAATACTAGTACACCAATTACCACAACGGCTATAAGCCCAACTAACAATGCGTATTCAACCATGCCTTGTCCTTCTTCTTCTCTAACCTTTGCTGATACGTAGTTTATAAAATTCATTAGCATAATAATTCCTCCTCTAATTTGTTATTTTTATTTTGTTTCTAAATTTGTTCTTTTGTTAAGTTAATTATATTCCTAAATAGAACGACATATCAGATACTAAAAGTCACATCCTATAGATATAAAAGTCAATAAAAAAAAGGACCTTTGTCCCTACTGGTTTAGAGAGAAGTCCTCATTTGAATTTTTTAAACACATTTTAGAAGGAAAGTGTCACGCTTCTATAAGTGGAATTTATACGATATAAAAAGTAAAAAACTTTAGTTAGAGGATAACAATTATCAATTGCTATCTACTCTAGAGTCTTACAAAGGGGTAAAACTCCTTCTAAAGTCTATAATATTGTAGCACCTCAGATGATGCATAGCTTCGACGATGATTAATGGCTGAGCGGATAATACCCTACTTCAATTGTCCTTGAAACTTAGATTCATAATACTGCTGAATGTGCTCATCAAGGGCAAAAATAGTGGCTTGCACTCGATCATGAGCTTTTATTTTTCTAAACAATGTTGTTGCATAGTTCTTCACTGTTTTTTCTGATAGAAATAGATGTTCTCCAATGTCTTTATTACTTAATCCTTTAGAAATATATAATAATACTTCGATTTCCCTTTTTGTCAAGGAATCTAAAATACACTGTTCTTTTTTATCTTTACTTTTAAACCCTGAAAATAGAACTGAAACTAACGATTTATCAATATATTTGTCTCCCCCATACACTGTCTTGATAGCCTCTACAATTTCTGTGCCAGCAGAATCTTTAAGTACATACCCATCTGCCCCCTTATTAATAGCATCTAGAATTAAATCCCTGTCATTTTCTACTGTGAGCATGATTATTTTTATAGTCTTTAATCCTTCCTTTGCCTTTTGAAGCACTTCAAGGCCATCCATTAAAGGCATTTTCATATCTAATAATACGACATCAGGGTCATAGCTTCTTAACATATTAAGCACTTTCTCACCATTTTCAGCCTCTCCAACGATAATTATATCTTCCTCAAAACTAATTATTCTCTTTAAGCCTTGCCTAATAAGATCATGGTCATCTGCAATTAATACTTTAATTTCTTCTTTTTTCATCTCTAATCACCTCTCGATTAACTGGAAGCACAACATTATAAACTGAACCTGCCCCATTAGAAGATTCTATATGGATTTGCCCTTGTAATTGGTTTACTCTATCCAATATGCCAATAAGTCCATAAGAAGTTCCTTTGGTTTTTACTCTTTTTAAAGTTTCTTCCACATCAAAGCCAATACCATCATCTGATATAATTAGTCTTAAATATTTTGTTCCGAAATCTAATTTAACTTCAACATGTTTTGCTTTTGAGTGTTTTTTTATATTATTGAAAATTTCTTGAATAATACGGAATACTGCAACTTGAATGATGGATTCTACTTCTGACTCCATAGGTTTTAATTTTAACTTAATCTCCATATTAAAATCTTCTGAAACAGATTTTACAGTTTGTTCAATTGTTTTATTTAAACCTAAATCATCGAGTGTCATGGGTCTTAAATCAAAAATAATACTTCTAACTTCTTTTAATGCCACTTTTACACTTTCTTTTAAATCCGATAATTCTTTTAGTCCTTCACTTAGATCCTTTTGAATAATTTTATTACAAATATCTGCCTTCATAATAATATTAGCAATATGTTGTGCAGGTCCATCATGAATATCCCTTGATATTCTTT
>JAJXYA010000040.1 GCA_021780795.1 Bacillota bacterium
GAATTACTGGAAGTCCTGAAACAGCCTTTAAGGGAAGTCCTCCTTGAAGAGACAATTCATACCCACTAATTAGTGTACCCGGCGTTACATCTGGCAAGGCCTCTTCTCCTATTTTTGATATATCAATTAAGGGATGTGTAAGATTTTTTAATGCTCCTGCAAGATTTTTTAAGTTGTTATTATTAAATTCATCATTATGAATATAAAACCAAGTATTAACACAACTATTTTCTGTAGATGAGTTTTCCCCCATCATTAAGGCCTTATAAGTATTAGCCGCTATTTTAGAGATGGATGCATCCTTTGAAATGAAATATGAGGCACAATTCCACATTCCCAGTTCCTCACACCTTTTAATCCTCTTTAGCTGGTCATCAATTCTCTCTAGAAGCTTTGTTATTGATTTATTTTCAAAGGATACTTGAAAATTTGAACTGCTTCCTTTTGTTGAGGATTCTGACTTATTTTCTTGTTTAGAGGTTGAATTTGTATTTGTTTCTCCAGCTGTATTTGACAAACCTTCATTTAATGATGATGATACACTTTTACTACTACCTGAACCAAGGGACCCTCCAAAAATTTGTGCAAAAGTAGAGGTTATTATATTTCTTCTTTTATTATCTGATATTGCAGAACTATTTGACGTAGAATTACTATAACTTTGCGTATTAGATAGGCTTTCACTTAGACTCTCTGTTATACTGTTTGCCCAGCCTTCTGTAACTGAATTGCTTTCATTAAACCCATAACTTATCTGAGTATTAGCTAAGGGACTTATCTCTGTATACAATTCTTCATAAGCTGTCCTTATATTATTAAACACATCTCTTTGGATTGGATTGGCAACTAAAATGGAAAAGTACTCTTCTCCTTTCATAGTATCAATAAGTTTCTCTAACCCTTGAACAAATTTGTCCTTATTTTCATCCTTTAAAGATGCAACTCCTGATACCGAAGATATTGCTTGAGGTATATCATAAGTTGAGCTAAATAGCTCATTAATTAAATTTTTACAGCAGGTATTTTTCACATTCTCTATATCACTTCCAGGAAAATTTCCTAAAAAAGATTTTGTTAATGCTATATAATTTTGTGCACTATACTGCTCTTCTTTTGCCCTGGTACCTATATAAAATTCAACACCCTTTTTATTGCTTATTAAGAGTAGAATCAAAGAATCCTCGGTCTCCGCTAATACATTATAAACATTTGATAACTTATTTATAACGCTTTCGTTTTTGTCATAAACCATTTTATTAATCTTTGCTAATCTAACATATTTGCTTATATCATTATTTATTAATTCCTCAGGTTTTTTAACCTTATAATCACTTAATTTATTCATGTAACTTTTCATAATAAAGCTATCTACTAAACCATATATATTTATTAACTTATCATTATTGAAAACATTTTCTAAATAATTCATCTTATTCCCCACTTAATAAAGTTTTAATTATTAAAACATCGTTTTCACCTAATACTTTCATAATATCTGTTGGTAATAATAAACATCCAATTATTCTACCATAAAGCATATTCTTGCCTTGCATTTTATAAACCATTTTACCATCAGAATCTACTATTATTTGCTCAATGCGAAATCTAATTCCTCTTACTTGTTTAATCATTCTTTCAATTTTTATTATGGAACAATACTGTTCATTTTTTATTTGGCATACCTTGTTTAAAAATTCTAAAAGGTTTTGCAATGAGAGTTTTTCTACTGTTTCTGTAAAAATGTACTCACCTTTTTCTGTCTTATCCGTTTCTTTTCTTTTTTCTATTATAAAAAATTTTTCTCCTGAAACTATTATTACATTTTGTTCTTGTTTTTTTGCCTCCTGCTTAATTTCTTTCTGCTCTAATGGCACTTTTATAATTTCTTCCGCAGCTTTATCTTCCCTTTTTATACCACGAGCTCCTTCTACCTCTTTATTATAATTATCTTCTTTAAAATCTATCTGATTTCCCTTATGCTCATTATGTTTAAAGCTACTGTTCTCTTTTTCATTTAAGTCATTATCTATTTCCTCTTTTAGAGGATTTATAAATTTTTCTCTTTCTACCTTTATAACCTTTATTGTACCTACATTATTTTTTTCTACTTCCCTTGAGATAAGTTCATAGTCTTCAATATTTCCGTAAAATTCAATAGTAAATTCATCATCATTAAGTTCTAACATTAATATGGGAATTAAATCCTGAACCCAAGCTATTAATTCACTCTTCATATACTTATATAATTTGCTTGAATATTTAATTAGCTCTTCATTACAGTAAATAAGCGTACCTCTAGTTTTAAGCTTTTCCTTACTGTAATCTATATATATAATCATATATCACCTCTAACCCTTAATCAAAAATTGGATCAACGGTTTTTTTAGATGCAATTCTACAAGCTCCATTTGTATTTCTTGCTGCTTCTAATACACTATCACCTAGGCTACTTATTTCTTTTATATTAATTGCTTGAACTGAACTTTCAAGAATTTCTCCCGTCTTTGTATTTCTACATAGCACAAGACCTTCTTGTTCAAAATCAATAGTTGCTACACCTGCGTCCTTTTGCAGTTCAGTGAAGAGCTCTGAAAATTCAGGGGATATTGTTATTTTACCATTCTCTACCCTTGCAAATACTATACACCATACTTCCACAACTCCATCAATTATATAATCAATTATAGTTTCATATAACTTAAATACTGTACTAACAATGCTTACAGCAACTTTTATTATTCGTTTAAAAAGCTCAACAAAAAATCCTCCTAGCTTTTTAAAGAAATCTATAACACTCTTTATAATACCTGATGCCATTATCTTTCACCCCCTATATCCAGCTCTGAAAATTCACCACTTTTAACCTGTTTATTTATATATGCCTCGAATTTTTGTGTATTTTCCTTATTATTTAAAGAATTTGTTTCATGTTGAGATGTTGTATACTCCTTTGCGCCTCTTAACTTCTTTCGTTCCTCCTCAATGTATTCACTGGCTTTAAATATATCCTTTTGGCACACATAATTACCATGGTTAACTGCTACAGTAACACAAGCCTTAACCACAGCATTTTTGATATCTCTCCCACAGAACCCCTGAAATCGTTCTGCTAACGTTTTTGTATTAATATCCGAGGCCAGTGGTATTGAAGGTATTAAATGCATCTCCCATATTCTTTTTCTAGTTGCCACATCAGGTAAAGAAAATTCTACATTTTGCACCCTAGTTTCAAATGCATAATCATAATTAGTCACTAAATTTGTAGCAAAAATAACTATGCCTTTAAACTTTTCCATACATATTAGTAATTGACTTCTCATTGAATTAATTGCCTGTTCTGAGCCTTGTGTTACATTTAATAACCTTTTTGAAAGCAGTGAATCAGCTTCATCAATAAACAAAATCGCATTATTCTTCTCTGCTGCATAAAATAACGCCTCTACATTTTTAGGACCTTCTCCATGATATTTACTTTCAATTTGTGCATAACTTGCAACAATTATTTTTTTATTTAATTTAGAAGCTATTGCATGAGCTGCCATAGTTTTTCCTGTTCCTGGTGGACCATAAAAATTTAAAGCTGATCTTGGGTATGGTTCTACTTTCTTAAGGCCCCAATTTTCAAAAACTATTTTCTCCACATTTAGTATGTTTATAGCGCTTTCTAATTCCTCTAGTACAGCTTTAGGTAATATAACTCTTTCAAAATTGTATAATGGATTTACAGCCTCATATTGTAATGATTTAGTTTCTTTTGAATCCTCCATATTTTCTACCCTATCTTGTGGAATATTTTCCTGTAGCTCCTGACTACTTGTATCTTCTTTTATTACAAAATTAATACTTTCCCTAATTTGTATATATTGATTTAATCTATTCAGAATAAGTGTTGATATGGTTTGCTTATTATTTTTTATAAAACTTTTATCTTCAATTTTGCTTAATTCTATTGTTAATTTCCGTGCCCCATCTCTAAATAATATTTCTACTTCTTTAGTAGTAGCTTCTATCCTATATCTTTTATACAAATTCTCGAATATATCAAACTTTATTTCATTTATGCAATGGAATTTATCATCATCATTAATTCTTAAATACCCATTGAATAATATTCTTATGAGCATTAAATGTCCCTCCCCTTAAAGTTCAAATGTAACTGTTTCTTGATCTCCTAACATATTTTTCAAATCTTCATCCAGACTATCAGCCAATACCACATTAGCATAAATTTCAGTTGCCTCTTCATTTGCATAAACAGGAACATTATTTATATCTGTAAAAATCTGTTCTACCCTATAACACTCTTTACCAATTACTTTTTTTACATTTGATATAGAAATAACGCATCTACGTATATTTTTATCCATTTCTAATGCATTACCTAAAGTTCTGCTTAAATCCTTTAACGTCAATTTTTTTACTCTTGTAAATCCTTTCTTCTTCATTTTTTCTATATTACTCATTTGAAGTTCTCTATTTATTTCTCTTTCTCTATCTCTTATTCTTTCACTTAAACTTTTCATATTAACCTCCATTTCCCTTAGCATGTAATTTTTAATCCCTCTTCAATGCTCTTTCTTAAATCAGAATTTATAGATTCAAATTTTATTTTTTTCGTATCAACTTTATTACCATTAGTTATTTCATAAAAATCAACGTCTACAACATTGTCATCTCTTATTTGGAATTTTGCTTCAAGCCTTGTATATAAGGAATCTATCTTATTCCCTTCCACTAATTTGTTCTTTAAGTTTGCCAAAGCTTCCTTTAAAGTATCAAAATTAAGATACTCTATAACAATGGAAATAACAAAATAACTAACAACAGCTGCACCTAAGGCTATTAATCCACCTAAAATATATTCTTCTATTCCCATAATACACTCCGCCTCTATTACTCATATTTTTGATTCATAATTGTCATACCAACAGTATAGAACCTACCTTTTTCTAAAATTTCATGCAATTCATCCTCTACCACTTTATATTTTATTAAATTCACCTTACTAATTTGTTTTTTCTCTTGATCAAATAAACATTGTATTAAAGTTGAGTATCCCTCTCCTAATTCTTCACCTTTTGAAAATCGTTTTATTTGTTTTTTTATATTTTCATCTATAATTTCAGGATTAATAACTGCATGTAATACCTCAGGATGTTCATTTATAAACCCCTTATTATTTAAATACCATTTTGCTAACGTAGAAATATTTAGTTCTTCTACATTATCTCTGTCTAAGCTAGCTTTCTTTTCTTCACACTTTTTAAAATAAGCCCTTAGCACCATTAGTACTACCGCACTCGTAGTTCCTATTGCCAATGAACCTATTAATTTTCTTAATGGCATTTTTCCTCTCTCCTTTTCATTAATCATTACCATTATATGTAAATCGTTGTTTTTTGTTACTAAAAAACGCTGTAATTATAAAAAAAGCAACTAATTTACCATTATCAGTAAATTAGTTGCTTTTTTTATTATTCGTTAAATGTTTTTCTAACCTCCTTAAGCATTTTCCTTATTGGAAGATTATATGGACATCTTTCTTCACAGGCGCCACATTCAATACAATCCTTAGCAGTATTCTTCATTGCACCATATCTTTCCTCAGCCCAAGAAGCTAAGTCATATCTTTCTTTATACCCACTAATTACAAACATTGAAGGGATATCTATTCCCTTGCAGCAAGGTGCACAATAACCACATCTTCTACAAAACTCATCTCCCAGTTCACTAGCATCCTTTAAGGCTTTTTCTTTTTCCTCAGAAGTTAATGGCACAAACCTGCTACCCACCTCTGAATTCTCTTCAACTTCCTTTATAGAGGCCATTCCAGGTATGGCAGTAGTAATAGATTTATTTTCTAAAATAAACTTCATAGCTATGGTGCCATCTGTAAGAGCTCCACCAGCCATAGGCTTCATTGCAATAACTCCAATATTTAATTCATTAGCCCTTTTAAAGACTTCATAAGCTTGCGTTTCCACTATATTATATGGATACATTATACTCTCAAACTTACCGCTTTCCACTGCAATTTTTAGCATATCTAAGCTGTGAGAAGTTATTCCTATATGCCTAACTTTTCCCGCTACCTTAGCCTCTTCTAGTGCAGCATATGCGCCATTCTCACTTAATACCTTTTCATAATCCTCCATTGTCCTTACATTATGTAGTTGGTATAAATCAATATAATCAGTCTTTA
>JAJXYA010000161.1:0-4505 GCA_021780795.1 Bacillota bacterium
TCTAAAATACAAAATAAGATATCAGAACAAAGGAAAGATTGGCTACATAAAAAATCTTATAATCTAGCTAAAAATTATGATGCAATAATAATTGAAGATATCAATCTTAGGGCATTAGGACAATGCTTGAAGTTAGGAAAATCATTAGCAGATAATGGATTTGGTATGTTTAGAAATTTTCTAAAATATAAGCTAGAAGATAGGGGAAAACAACTTATCAAAGTAGATAAATGGTTTCCATCATCAAAGACATGCAGTAGATGTGGAAGTATAAATGAAAACTTACAGTTATCAGATAGAATATATAAATGTGAAAATTGTGGCTGTATTATAGACAGAGATTACAATGCGGCACTAAATATAAAAGAGGCAGGTTCATCCTTGTTAGCTTGGTAAAGTTATTCTCAGTAGAGAGTATTACCCAAGAAGCACCCACTTCTAAAGTGGGCGTGAGTTCACCGATCCGATTGATCAAACGAGTTCTAAACTTAATGCGATCATTTTATGTTATGCTGAGACATCTCCCTTTTCTAAGGAAAGATTACAGCCACCGATCACCGGAATTTTCAGCGCCAAAAATTACTTTTTGCTCAAGCTCTAAATGAGCTAAATCTACCATTTGATTTACATATATTCTCCAAAGGTCCCCATGGTTTAGGATTATGTGAGGATGAACCTACGGTAGCAATCTGGCCAAAACTTTGTGAAAATTGCCTTCGAAGATTATAATATTCAGTTTATTAATCTCTAATAAATTTGAATTTTTTTAACTAGATTTTCCCCTTAGAAAGCGGAAGATTATTTTCAATCCACCAAATAATTATTCCTATGAAATAGCAAGTTCATGCAAACCTTCACTAAAGGGTCAGTCCCTCATGTAAAAAATGGGAAAAACTATACGAGTGGAACATATGGAATTTTGATTCCAACTGTTGCAGCCATCTTTACTAGATCATGAAGTGCTACATAGATAAAAACAGAGCAATGCACATTTAATATGCACGCTCTGTTTTTATTTATATATTACTTTTTCTTGCATTTAAAATTAATATGAAAACTCCTAGTATTATTAAAATTATAGGTAATAACAGGCTGTAATGAAGCCAAGATGTTAAATTTCCGAAAAGCATTAAAAAATATGCTATTATTGAAAATCCTCCTAGAATAAATATTGGAATTAGAAGCCCTAATCTTTTGTTTCCAAATAAGTACAGTTGGAACAGGCCGATGGCAACTGATAAAGTATATATGGGCCAAGTATACTCAGCAAATCTCCAGTCAGTGAAGGTTTCAAATAAATATAACATACCTATAGTTGTGAGAATACCTCCAGGAACTAACACTCCATGGAACTTTCTGTTTAAAAAATATGAGAACTCAAATATTAGTCCAGGGACCAAGATGAAAAGAGGCCAAAAATTATTCATATAATTGAACAGTGCGATGATTCCCAGGAAGAGCAATAGGAGCCCTAAGAACCATCCTAAAATATTACTTTTACCCATGATACCACCACCTCACTATAGCTCGACTTTCATCAAGCAGTTTTTATAAGAGAAATATGCTTGCAACCATCCACCAATAAATAATCCCACTAAAAAACCACTTATTATAGAATACAGTAAGCAAAACTCAGTTGAATTATAAAATGTGGAATTAATTGCTACAAGTACATTCAAAATATACTTAATTAAGAAGTTTGTGAGTATTATGAAAAGTGAAAGCCAGCTTCCAGAGCAATAATAGATTTCATCGTGGTAAAATACTTTTCGGGTGCTGTTATAAAGTAAAAAACCCGCGAATGTTCCCGCACCTGCTATTATTATGTATACCATAAGATTTAAACCTATATTTGTAAAATTCATAAACATAGTATCTAAGCCCCAGAAAGTAAAAATTATAGGCAAAATTAACATTTTTTTAAGAGAAAGCGGCTTTGATGTTCTTTCTTTTATTCCTCTTGATATTAAATAGGCTAGTAAAACCCAGACATAAATTGGGGTTCCTTTGAGTACTGCTCCAACAACATAAAAATCTGCATTAAAATTCATATTGAATCCTTCTTCCATTGTATTATTTTTATCCATTTGATTAATTGAATTATAATAATTATAAAAAGAAGGTTCAATTGAAATTGCGTAAGCGGTATAAAATCAGTCACAAGGGGTCCAAACAGTAGTTCAAAATTAAGAATGAAGGTTATTCGTTTTTCCTTTTCTTTAAAAAGTTATTCATTTGTTTAGCTTCATCTTTTACTTGATAGTACGTAATCAAACGTATGACAACATAGGAAGACATTACAATTCCAAGCATCAATAGAAGATTATTTATCCGATAATGCCAACTGAAGATAAAATTAGCACAGATACCCATTCCCCAGACTAAAACAAGAAACAATACTTGATGAGGAATTGAGTAGGTAAATATAATATTTTTAAATAGAAATGATTGAATCAATGCTATTACAAATGAAAGAGCCAATAGCTCATATAATATCTGATTATCAAGCGGTGTGCCTATCATGAGCTGTAATATAATTGTAATTGCAAAAATAATTACAGTTGCTTCTAAAAGTTTTTGTATTTTCATCATAATCATGATTCCCCCATTCCCAACTGTTTTTTTAGAACTGATACATAGCGTCTTGAAATCACGACCTTCTCCTTATTCAATAGAAGTGCCTCTAAATTTCCACTAAAAGTAGGAGAAAAGGAGTAAATTTTATTGATATTTAAAAGCATAGATTTTGAAATGCGTACAAAATCAGCTTGAGAAAGCATTTCTTCCAAAACATATAGTTTCTCATTAATTTCATAACTCTTTTTCTCTGTATAGAAAAAAATCCTTCGATCTATACTCTCAAAATAAAATATATCTTTTACATTTACCTTATAAAATGTTTCATCAACCTTCCCAATAAAATGGTTAGGAAGCTTATTTTTCTCAGTTTCCACATACTCATTCTCCTCTGAAAGCATTTTCACTATTTCAGATATATGTTGAGTCATTTTATGAATGGAGAAAGATATTTCTTCCTCCTGATCCGGCGGTACTAAGGTAATGTTGAATTTCATAAATTCACTTCCAATTCATATTTACTTCTTAAATCAAAATTTATTTTTTCATTTGTTTAATATTATGCTGATATTATACAATAATCGTGCAAGTATATTCAAATACTAGTATATATAATAATATAACATGCCTCTATTTGTCCACTCTTCACTTTTATCCTCCATGGAATAGTTATCTTCATTTCGCTGATGTATCTTTTTAGATAGTAAGAAAACAAATGGTATAGTTAAGATCAAAATACCCACAGCAGACCAAATGGCATATCTTGCACCTATAGTAAATTCACTGATTTCAGATGAACTTCCAATAGAATTGAAAAAAATTGTACCGAGAATAGCAATACCTATACTGCTGCCAACTTGTTGCATCATTTTTAAAACACCGGAAGCCGAACCATATTCTTCTTGGATCACCGGTCAACTGCTTAATGTCAGCGGTGGAACGACATTCTAGGAATTTTTTAAGATAAACTATTCATCGAGTAGTCATATATAAGGTCCAAGCTAATTTCAGCTTGGACCTTATATATGATGGATTTTACTATTTAGTAATTCAAAGAACTTAATTCTCTTTTAGTTTTTTTAAATTTCAAATAACTTATAATTCGCCAAGCCATAATATTTATTGTAATTACAGTAAGATACATAACAACCATAAGTTCAACATCTGGAATGTGAGTATTTACTATGAAAATTGGATGGCTCTGAAAGAATTCTGTAAATGCCACCTTTCTCCTAAGAATAGGTGTACAAATTAAAAAGATATATAAAAATATATTCTTTTTGAATCTTACTTTACCGTCAGGGGTCATAATGATTTTAGTTGATAAGATTAATGGGATAGACAAAAGAGTACCTATAGCAATAGGCAATAATATATCTATTAATGTACCCCTTTGAACCATTACTTGGATAATCCATGGAACGGCTCCTAACATTAGGAAGTCTCCAAACAAGATCACTAATCCTTTTCCTTTGATCGGTCGAATAGTTTCCAATGCCTGAAGCGCTGTGGTAATAACTATTCCTGCGTTAATGTAATTTGACACCAAACCCATATTTTGTGGTGCTATCATTAAAATCACCTCTTTATCGTATTTTGGTTGAGCACATGGAAATCATAACATCTGGCAGAATACTAATCGTCCACCTTTAGAGGGATTATTTTAAAATAAATTTACATCCCTGGATAGATAGACATTGTACTAGATATTTGATAAGATACAAAGATAAAAAAGTTACATAAGGGAAGTGTCTAAATATGAGTTTTGTAGATAGAATATTAGATTGGCGGTTCATTCGCATGGTAGTGACTATTGTTTTAATATATATTTATTATCTAGTAGTTAAGGGGTGGGGAGTGCTACCGTCAATTTGGTGTTCATTGATTTTGTTATTGGATATAGTTTTACTGTGGGCTCCGGAAAGATG
>JAJXYA010000161.1:4515-6182 GCA_021780795.1 Bacillota bacterium
TTAATTACGTCTTTTATAATTATTTTGGCATTGAGCCTGCAGTATGGTTTTGGCATGAATACATACAGGATACTATGGCCATTAGTTTGGGTTTTTGCCAATATGTATGGTGAGTATAATCGTTTATCCATAACCCTAGCCACCTTAACCATTGCAGTTATCATTCTCATGACATACACGTTTCCTTTTCCCTTTGGAACATTTGTAGCATTAGTAGGCTTATTCTTAGCTATACGCAGTCGTAAAATACGGCAGGATGCGTTTTATACAAGCCAGTTGCATTTAAAAGAATTGAACGAGGCTCATAGAGAGCTTCAAGAGGCTCATATAGAGTTGCAGGAGGCATCCGTTTACTCAATGAGATATGCAGCTCTGGAAGAAAGAACACATCTCGCACGTGAAATTCACGATGGAATTGGACACCAACTGACATCTCTCATTATTCAACTGCAAGCTCTGGAAATAATGCTTCCAGATAATCCAAAGGAAGCATCTGAACTGGTTTCACAATTACTTCCCATAGCAAGAAGAGCAATGGCGGAGGTGCGATTAGCAGTTAGAGAATGGTCTGATGACGAAATGGGTCTAGGATTAATAGCACTAAAAGGGCTGGTGTCACAAACACAAGCTCGTTCGGAGCTTCACATAAGTTTTATTCAGGACTCAGAGATAACAGAATGGCCTGTTGATACAAGTATTGTTCTTTACCGAATATTGCAAGAATCATTGACTAATATTTTACGTCACTCTAATGCTAAATCCGTTACGGTATATATAAGAGAAAGAGAAGATAAAATAGTTCTAGTTGTATCTGATGATGGCCAGTATACAGGAGAAATTCCGCTAATACCTGGTTTTGGACTAAAAGGACTTATGGAAAGGTGTCAAAAACATGGTGGAAGCTGCAGTATTAGCCCTGAGAAACCTCATGGCCTGCGTATTGAAGCAATCCTTCCAATAGAGTATGAGGCTAATGAAACAAAACAACTCATTATCAATAAATGAACGAGGGAGTAGATAGATATGGAAAATAAGATCAGAGTAGTGCTTGCGGATGATCAAGCTATTATTCGACAAGGGTTGAGTTATATTATCAACACTCAGCCGGATATGGAAGTAATCGGGGAAGCTGGTGATGGCGAGACAGTAGTCAGCGTCGTACTAAAATATAAACCTGATGTTGTACTTATGGATATACAAATGCCAATTCGTAATGGTATAGAAGCCACACGTATAATTCTTAACTCAATACCTGGTATAAAGGTGGTATTGCTCACAACATTTGATGATCAAGACTATGTCTTTGATGGTATTCGTGTGGGTGCTGTGGGTTATTTATTGAAAGATACGGATACTAAGGAGCTTATCAATGGAATAAGGTGGATTTATCAAGGTCAGGCTATCTACAGGACTGCAACGGCAAGCAGGGCGTTGGCGGATGTGGTATCCAATGAAAAAGACAGCAAATGCACTGGAGATAAATATTTGGAGATTCTTGATCCTTTAACTGAGCGGGAGATTGATGTGCTTCAACAAATGGCTTATGGGCGAAGGAATTCTGAAATTGCCGATATTCTTCATATTTCACTAGGCACAGTAAAGACACATGTTCACCGCATCATCCAAAAGTTAGGGGTAGAAGAACGTACTCAAGCTGTAGTATTTGC
>JAJXYA010000126.1 GCA_021780795.1 Bacillota bacterium
TCTCGTAGCTTTTCAGTATATTCCTTCATAAATATTTGTGTTTCTTCAGGATATGCAGAAAAATCTCCTGACATTATATCTTCAATTTTCATCATGTCCACTCCTTAGTAATTTCTGTTTTTGAAATGTGTTTTTATTAAAATACGTATTTTTTAATTTTTATCAGTACCCTCTTTTACTATTACAATTCCAAGCAATCCAGGTCCTGTATGAACTCCGGCAACTGGACTAATTTCCCCAAAGGATAGTCGTGCAATATTAGGAAGGCCTGCAATTGTATTAGAAAAACTCTTTACTTCTTCATAAGCGCCGCCATGCATAACCCAAACTTTACAAGGATTATTCTCCAGTGCTTCTCTTGCTATATCTATAAGCTTGCTTATACCTTTCTTTTTTCCCTTTGCCTTTGCATAAGTATAATATACGCCATCTTTATTGATTGAAATTATAGGTTTTATGTTTAATATTTCACCGATAGTACCAGAAACTTTTCCAATTCTACCACCTTTGGTTAGATATTTAAGTGTGTCCACTACATAATAAACAGTAATTCTACTCTGTATTTCAGGAAGAGCATTTACAATTTCCTCAAAGCTTTTTCCAGCTCTTATCATTTCGCCGCATTCTTCAACAATTGCAGCTTCACCAATAGTTAAAGATTTAGAATCAAAAATACAGCTTTCTATAGTTGGATGGTTTTCACTTACTAATCTCAATGTATTATATGTACCAGATAAACCTGCAGATATTACTATTGCTATGACATGGGTATACCCCTCCCCTTCAAGCCTTAGATATAAGTCTTCCATATCTTTCATTGAAGGTAATGAAGTTGAAGGGATTTCATTTACAAAATTATCATAAACTTCTTTTGGCGTAATGGTTACTCTGTCGATATATTCTCTATCTTTATATATTATTCTTAAAGGAAGTACTTTTAAATCGTATTTTTCAATCATTTCTTTATCAACATCGGAAGTACTATCCGTAATAAGTGCAATCTTACTCATTTTAATTTCACCTTTCTCCAATGAATATTTTATTATCTATCAATATTATATCCTTACGGATAAATAATTAAAACACTTTTATAAGCTTCAGAAAATCTTTGTTTAGCAAATTAATTGTTTTTTAAGCCTATTTTACTTATGGCCAATAATTTTTATATATGAGTAAATTATATCATAAATATGTATTTTTGCTTTGCAAATTTAAAAAAGAGCCTTATTTTGGCTCTTTTCTTACAGATTTATATTTTGAATTATTTCTATCTTCCGGATTTATATATTCATAGTCACCTACTTCATTTTTCCTAATTCCTAAAGACGCCGCTTTTTTAGTAGTAGTTTTAAGCTTATTACTCATGTAAAAAACCCCTTTCTACTAATAGATTTACCACTGAAAAAATATTTATGCGTTATTTTCTTTAAGCTTAGTAACTTGTTGTTTATTTTCTATGATATTTATAATAAGCAATAACCTCAACATCTTCCCCAGTTTTATCGTCTATGTAGCTTAGAATTATTCCCTCTAAGCTCATTAATTCAGAGCCTTTTAAAGTTTCTATGGGGTGTGTGAAAATAATTTTATTATCACATCGTATGTTAAACTGATTATTTATAATATTTATTATGCAGTTCTTACCTATTATAGATTCACCTAATTTATTTGGATCTCTAGTGGTTACATATCTAACTTCAAAATCATTAATTCTCCTAAGTCGTGCTTCATTTTTCTTTTTTTCTTTAACTTTTTTATTGATAAAAAACATATCATCACCCTATCCTATATAATAATTGTATTATACAATAGGACTGTTTACAAATTCAATTATAAGCAATTTATAATTACTTTACATTAAAACATTCTCCTGCTCATTAAGTTAATTATGCTATAGTTAAATCATAACCTGTGATTCTGAAATATTGTTAAAATATAAATGAATATTTTGAAGATACGAGTGAAAAATAAGCTTAAATAAAGACATAGGAGAATAATAAGGAGTAGCAAAATGAGAATGATTTACACTATAGGACACTCTAACTATGATTGCGATTATTTTATGGAGTTATTATTCAAATTTAAGATTAACACTGTTGTAGATGTTAGGAGTGTACCCTTTTCTAAATATGTTCCTCATTTTAATAAAGATAATATTAAAAACTTGCTAAATAATTACGGAATACATCATGTTTATATGGGTGAAGAACTTGGAATTATTAAAGATAATAGTTCCCTTTTATCTAAAGATGGGTATTTAGACTATGAAAAAGTAAAAGAAACTGTTCTTTTTAAAAATGGTATAATAAGAATAAGAGATGGCTTTTCAAAAGGTTATACTATAGCAATTATGTGCACTGAAAAAGACCCAATAGATTGCCATAGAAGCATACTAATTGGGCGTGAATTGCATAAAGAAAAATATGACATTGTCCATATACTTTTTGATGGTAGCATGGAAACCCAAATTCAATTAGAAGGTCGATTATTAAATATGTATTTCCCAGTTAAAATGCAACAAGATTTGTTTAATATTATCGAACCATACAAAAGTGAAGACGAAATTTTAAACAAAGCTTATAAGCTAAGAAATATAGATATTGGTTATCGCCCCGGAAAATAATTTATTTTAATTATTACTGTTAAAACAATTGTTCAAATATATTTTAAAAATAACTAGCATAATAGCTAGTTATTTTTTTAGAGGATGCATAACTACATAATTTAAAAAGCTGAAACATATACTTCTTATAAAGATAAATCAACTAAACACTTGCTTCATATATGGTTTAACACCCAGTGCTATTAGAATGTGGGTATTCTTAGCTTACAGAAGCTGTGTAAAAATATCTAACGACATTTAATCTTTTAATATATTAATTGTGGAGGATTAATTAAAAATGGAAAATAATTTCATTAAAACTCAAAATCGAATTGGTTATTCTCCTCTTAAGGAGACTCCAGCTGAGGTTTATGAAGAGCTGGGATTTATGTGTGGACTAGAGGTCCATCAGCAGTTAAAGACAGAAAAAAAACTCTTTTGCCACTGCCCCGCTGGTGTTTTTCAAAATGATGGACAATATGATGCGGAGATAGTAAGGCATATGCGACCTACTTTAAGTGAGATGGGAGGGTATGACGGCACTGCCCTAATGGAATTTAAAACAAGAAAAAACATTGTGTACCGTATTGCCAATTTAACCACCTGCACCTACGATATTGATGATACACCACCTTTTAAGATAAACCAGCAGGCACTAAGAATTGCATTAGAGATTGCACTGCTTCTAAAAACAAATATTGTGGGAGAGCTACACATCACACGTAAACAATACCTAGATGGAAGCATACCTGCAGGCTTCCAACGTACAGGCATAATCAGCATTGAAGGGCAGATTCCTCTAAAAAATAAAACTGTTAGAATTATTCAGTTAAGTATTGAAGAAGATTCTTGTCGTGAGATTTCAGACATTGGCCATGTTAGAGTATATACAACTGATCGCTTAGGAATGCCACTTATAGAGACTGTTACGTATCCAGATATGAAAACCCCTGATGAAGCAGCTGAAGCTGCCAACTATATTCGATTTCTGAACCGCAGCACAGGCAAAGTAAGGACAGGCATTGGAGCTGCACGTGAGGATGTTAATGTTAGTATTCATGGTGGAACTCGAGTAGAGATTAAAGGTGTAGCTCATATAAGTTTAATTCCTGAACTGGTTCACAACGAGGCTTTTCGCCAAAAGAGTCTTCTACAAATTCGTAATGATCTTATAAAACGGATACCTAACTTAGATTATTGGAAAATTAACCATGTAGTTGTCAAAGGTGACAGCATTAGTTCAATATCTAAGAAAATTGGAGAAAATTTAAGTAAACTAGATACTTTAGTTGGGGTGAATTTGCCAGAATTCAAAGACATTCTCTCATTTTTTACTCAACCAGGCCGAATGTTTTCAGATGAGATTTCTGACAGATTAAAGGTTATAGCGTGCATAGAAAAGCCAAATATGACTCATTCCGAAGACTTTCGTAATGAGAATAAGGATATTAATTTTGGATACCTAGGTGAATTACTTAATGCAAAAGTAAGTGATGCCCAGATTCTTTTCTGGGGTCCTGAAGATGATATTCACACTGCTTTAGAGTCTATTGAAGAACGCTGCAAACAAGCCTTTCTTGGGGTTCCAAATGAAACTCGTAAATCCTTTGCTAATGGTACTACAATGTTTGAACGTGTACTACCAGGTGCCGACAGAATGTATCCTGACACAGATTCAGCACCCATTTCTATTAGTCAGGAACTCATCAATATGGCTGGTAGTAATTTGCCTATTGATGTTAAAGCGCAGATTACAATGTTAAAGAATTGGAATATACCAGCAGATACTTTTTTCTATCTTCTCAGGTACAATCTGGTTCCTCTTATACAGCGGATTTGTAACGATTTTAAAATTGAACCTAGATTTGTAGCAACTCTACTGGCTCACAAACTTAAATTTCTGCAAGGAAAACTTAAATCAGATTCACCTTTTGATTTTGAAAAAGTATATCAGTTGTTCGCCTTTGTAAAAGAGCAAGAAATAGAAAGAGAACTTATATACAAGATGCTATCAGTTGTCTATAAACACCCTAATATGGAAATGATGTCTGTTCTAGAATGCATAAATTTTTCAAAGTGTAGCACTGATAGTATCCTTTCCCTTATACCAATTATGCATGAAAAATTCAGCAGGGTAAAAACCTCAAAACATAAAGAAGCAGAATTATGCTGGATTATGAAAGAATTACAAGGAAAAGCCATTGGAAATATTCCTCTCCATGAACTAGCAAGCATAATTCGTAAAGGAGGCTTAGGCTAATGAGCGATATCTTAAAAGGATACAAGGGCAAATCGCTAGAAGTTCTAAAAAACTTCAATATGCGCATTTGGAGCGAAGCTACAGTAACAACCACTCGAGGTACTTTTCAAGGAGTTTTACTTCCTCGCTCTGAAAATGACGACGATGGACACATAGTAATAAAGCTATCCACTGGCTATAATATAGGGATTGCAGTGGATACCATACAAGACATGAAAGAATATAACTTCAAAGAGATACAATATAAAATCCCTGAAAGAGAATTTCCAACCTCCAAGAACAAGCACAATATCAAGCTACTAGGCACAGGAGGCACCATTGCCTCACGTCTTGATTACCGAACTGGAGCAGTTATTCCTGCCTTTTCTCCTGGTGAATTGTATGGAGCCGTTCCTGAACTTGCAGATATATGTAACTTAAGCACCGAGAAACTTTTTGCGGTTTTCTCTGAAAATATGGGACCAACTCAGTACAAAGTACTGGCTGAGGCTATTGGTGAGGAAATCAAAAATGGTACCCATGGCATTATCATTGGCCATGGCACTGATACTATGAGTCATACGGCAGCAGCCCTATCCTTCATGGTGCAAAACTCACCAATTCCAATTGTCATGGTAGGCTCCCAACGTTCTTCGGATAGACCTTCCTCAGATGCAGCCCTAAACCTAATTCATGCTACTAAAACCGCTACGGATTCGGATATAGCTGAGGTAATGGTGTGCATGTTTGGACCAACCTCTGACGAATATGGATTGTTACACCGTGGTACAAGAGTGCGCAAGATGCACTCCTCCTACCGTTCAACTTTCCGTACCATTGGAGACATTCCATTGGCAATGGTAGATAGACAGAAAATAACGCCTCTTCGCCAGGATTACAATCATCGTCGTAGTGATCGCGACGTAACTATAACTCCTGTATTTGAGGAACGTGTATCCCTCTTGTATTATTATCCCAATATGAACCCTGATATTATCGATGCCATGGTTGATCTTGGTTATAAAGGAATTGTTATTGCGGGCACTGGTCTTGGTCATGTAAATAAACTGTTATATCCAGCTATTAAGCGTGCTGTTCTAAAGGGAGTTGCCATTTATATGACAGTACAGACACTGTGGGGATATGTGAACATGTTCGTGTATGATACGGGACGGGACCTAATGACTATGGGAATGATACCTGCAGAAAACATGCTACCAGAAGTTGCCTACATAAAGCTAGGTTGGGCACTTGGTCAAACTTCTGACTTATCTAAAGTTAAAGACATTATGCT
>JAJXYA010000057.1 GCA_021780795.1 Bacillota bacterium
AATAAAAAATATTAGTGAACTTCAAAAAAAGAAAATAAATAGAGTAATTATTGATGCAAAGCAATTCATTCAGGAAAATTTCAGTAATGAAATAACTTTAGAGGAGGTTTCTAAATCGGTATGTGTAAGTCCACACTATTTTAGTAGGCTTTTTAAAGAAGAAACTTCAGAAAATTTTATAGAATATCTTACTAAAGTTAGAATTGAAAAAGCGAAAGAACTTATGAAGACTTCAAACTTAAGCATAAAAGAAATATGTTTTAAGATTGGCTATGCTGACCCAAATTATTTTAGTCATATTTTTAAAAAAATTGAAAAATTAACACCTTCTGAGTATATAAAAAACTGTAATAAGAGGTAGGTTAGAGTATGATTGTTGGGGGAAAAGATTTGTATAGACGTATGGTTATATTACTAATAATAATTTTTATTGGTAGCTTCTATGTTTTTAAAATTAATAAGAAATCAAATAAAATTGAAGAACCCAATAAAGTTAAAATCGGACTTTGTATGGATTCACTTATAATTGAAAGATGGCAAATCGACAGAGATGTTTTTATGGCAAGAGCTAAAGAGCTTGGGGCAGATGTAGTTGTACAGAATGCAGGTGGTGATAGTAATGAACAGATCAATCAAATAAAGTATTTAATAGAAGAAGAAAAAGTCGATGTTTTAGTGATAGTGCCAAATGATAGTGATGCATTGGTACCCGTTGTTAATATAGCAAAGAAAAAAGGAATCAAAGTAATTTCTTACGATAGAATAATAAGAAAAGGGAATGTGGACCTTTATATAACCTTTGATAATGAACGAGTTGGAGAACTAATGGGAGAGGCTATAGAAAAAAAAGTTCCTAAGGGTAACTATATTATTATAAATGGAAATAAGCAAGATTATAATGCAATTGAATTCAATAAAGGCTATATGACAGCTTTAAATTCAGGTATTAAAAGTAGTGATATAAAAATAGTTAACGAGGTTTGGTCAAAAAATTGGAATGAGGAAGAGGCTATAAAATGTGTTGAAGAAACTATTGCTAGTGGCATAAAAATAGATGGAATTGTAGCCGCAAATGATACTCTTGCTCAAGCCGTTATAGAGGTTCTTTCGGAACATAGGCTTGCAGGTAAGGTTTCTGTAGTAGGAGGTGATGCTGACCTTGCAGCTTGTCAAAGAGTGGTGGAAGGGTTACAACTCATGACAGTGTATAAGCCTATAGTAAGGATGGCACAGGACGCAGCTGATGCAGCTGTAAAAATGGGAAAAGGTGAAGCGTCTCATGGAAATGTTCAAATAAATGATGGATTATTTAATGTGCTTGCACTTAGAGAATATTCAACTGAAGTTACAAAAGCTAATATGGTTGAAATAGTTGTAAAAAATAATTTTCATAGGATTGAAGATATATATAGGAATATACCCGAAGCAGAATGGCCTAAGGGAAAATAAGTAGTAAATTATGGATAAAAAAATGCTATATAGCAAAAAAATGCTATATAGCATTTTTTTTATTTTACAATAATATATTAGTAGTGATTTAGGGTGATTTTTTGTAGGGTGCAATTTGTAATTTTGGTTTAATATAGGAATGTAAACAATTTCACATTTAAATTTTAAAGGGGGATTATTTAATGAAGAAAATACTTTCAACAATGCTAGCAGCAGTATTCATGCTAAGTCTAGTAGGCTGTGGTGCAGCTAAAACAACTAACGGAGCAGCGCCAACAACAGCTCCAGCTGCTACAACTACAGAAGCAAAACCTGCCGGTGGCCTCATTGGTGTTGCTATGCCAACTCAATCACTTCAACGTTGGAATCAAGATGGCGAGAATATGAAGAAAGAGCTTGAAGCTAAAGGTTATACTGTTGACTTACAGTATGCAAACAATGATGTAAACACTCAAATTCAAGGAATTGAAAATATGATAACAAAACAATGTAAGGTTCTTGTTGTGGCTGCTATTGACGGTTCAACTCTTACAGATGTTCTTAAAAAAGCAGGAGAAAATGGTATCAAGGTTATAGCTTATGACAGATTAATTATGAAAACACCAAATGTTGATTATTATGCAACTTTTGATAATTTTAAAGTAGGTGTTATTCAAGGACAATATATAGAAACAAAACTTGGTCTTAAAGATGGAAAAGGTCCTTTCAACATTGAATTATTTGGTGGATCTCCAGATGATAACAATGCAACATTCTTCTTTAACGGCGCAATGAGTATTTTACAGCCTTATATTGATAATGGCAAACTTGTTATTGGTAGCAAACAAAAAGATTTTACAACAATAGCTATTCAAGGCTGGGATTCAGCTAAAGCACAAGCAAGAATGGATAACTTAATTACTTCAACATATGCAAAAGGAACAAAACTTGATGTAGTTCTTTCACCAAATGATAGTTTAGCAATAGGTATAGTTGCATCACTTAAAAATGCAGGTTATGGTAGCGCTGATAAGCCATATCCAGTATTAACTGGACAAGATTGTGACAAACCAAATGTAAAAGCAATGATCGCTGATCAACAATCTATGTCAATTTTTAAGGATACAAGAACACTAGCTACTAAAGTTGTTGAAATGGTTGATGCAGTACTTCAAGGTAAAACAGCTGACGTAAATGATACAAAGACTTATGATAATGGCTCAAAAGTTGTTCCATCTTTCCTTTGTGATCCTGTTTATGCAGACAAAAACAACTACAAGCAAATCCTTATAGAAAGTGGATATTATAAAGAAACTGATTTACAGTAAAAATTATACACATTTGGTATTTTAAAGCCGAACACCTGTTATAAGGTGTTCGGCTTTACGGTAGCAAAATTATTAAAGGCTTTGTTAACTGTAAGCCCAATATGTGTCTAGATATCTATAGTAATAAAGTTAGGAGATGTAGGGATGGATGAATTTATACTTGAAATGAGAAATATTACAAAGCTTTTTCCGGGTGTAAAAGCCCTTGATAATGTAAATCTTAAAGTTAAGTCAGGAGCAATTCATGCTCTAATTGGTGAGAATGGAGCTGGAAAATCCACACTTATGAATGTGCTAAGTGGCATATATCCATATGGTACTTATAGCGGTGAAATAATATATCAAGGTAAAGAATGTAACTTTAAAAACATAAAGGATAGTGAAAAAACAGGAATTGGAATAATTCATCAGGAGTTAGCCCTTATTCCATATCTCTCAATAGGAGAAAATATATTTTTAGGAAATGAAGTATCAAAACATAAATTTATTAACTGGGATGAAACCCATGCTAAATCAAAAGAACTATTAAAAAAGGTTGGACTTAAGGAAGATTCTAATACAAGAATTAAAGATATAGGTGTTGGTAAGCAACAACTTGTTGAAATTGCAAAAGCTTTGGCACAGGATGTAAAGCTTCTTATCCTTGATGAACCCACTGCTGCACTTAATGAAGAGGATTCTAATAATTTATTAAATTTATTATTGGAATTAAAAAAAGATGGAATTACATCAATTCTTATTTCTCATAAACTAAATGAGATTTTGAAGATTTCTGATGCTATTACTATTATTCGTGATGGTTCCACCATTGAAACTTTGAATACAGGGGACGCAGGTATAAGCGAAGATAGAATAATTAAAGGCATGGTAGGTCGTGAACTAACAAATAGATTTCCAATTCACACTCCGAGTATTGGAGAGGTTGTATTTGAAGTAAAAGATTGGACTGTGTATGATCCTCTTGTTGAAGACAAAAAGGTCATTAATGATGTAAATATTAATGTTCGCAGAGGAGAAATTGTAGGCTTTTCTGGCCTAATGGGGTCAGGAAGAACAGAACTTGCTATGAGTATCTTCGGTAGGGCATATGGAAAACATATAAGTGGAAAAATTATAAAAGATGGAAAGGAGATTGTTCTTAAAAATGTTCGACAGGCAATAGATAATGGACTTGCCTATGTTACTGAGGATCGTAAAAGTGCAGGTTTAGTTCTTATGCAGGATATTAGAAGTAACATCTCACTTGCAAATCTTAATAAAATAAGTGTAAACCAATTTGTGGACGAACATAAAGAAATTCAAGTTGGTGAAGAGTATAGGAAAAAGCTAAATATCAAATCTTCAAGTATTTTTCAAAATACCGGAAACTTATCAGGTGGAAATCAACAGAAAGTAGTGCTTAGCAAATGGATATTTACAGATCCTGAAGTACTAATATTAGATGAACCTACAAGGGGCATTGACGTAGGAGCTAAGTATGAGATTTATACCATCATTAATAAACTCGCAGATAATGGAAAGTCAATTATATTTATTTCATCGGAGCTTCCAGAAATACTCGGGATGTGTGATCGGGTTTATGTAATGAATGAGGGGAAAATTGTTGGTGAGTTATCTAAAAAAGACGCATCACAAGAAAGTATAATGAAATGTATAATGAAAAACCATATGGAGGGAATATAATGGATGTGATTAAAAATGTTTTTAAGAAAAATATAAGACAATATGCAATGCTTATTGCATTAGTAGTAATAATGATATTTTTTCAAGTAGCTACCAAAGGCATCCTATTGGTTCCAATGAATGTAACTAACTTAATACTTCAAAATGGTTATGTATTTATTTTGGCAATAGGTATGACACTTACAATTTTAACAGGAGGTAATATTGACCTGTCTGTTGGTTCATTATGTGCTTTGATTGGTGCAATTGCGGGAACGTTAATAATAACTATGCACATGAATATAGTACTTGCAATAGTGTTTTCACTTCTTTTGGCGTTAATTATTGGAATATGGCAAGGGTTTTGGATTGCATACATAAGAATACCATCATTTATAGTTACTCTTGCAGGAATGCTTTTATTTAGAGGTCTTACGGTTACTATGCTTAAGGGATTAACTTTGGCACCTTTTCCAGAAAATTTTCAAAAAATAAGTTCTGGATTTATCCCAGATATTTTTAATGGATTTGGAACACGTTTAAATTTTACAGCTATTATTGCAGGTGTTATACTATCTGTTTTATATGTAGTTATTCAACTTAAAAACAGGGCAAAAAAACAAAAAAACAATTTTGTAGTTAGTTCATTAACATTTTTTATAATTCAAATAATAATTATAGTGTTTGTAATTAATTTGTTTTTTTATTGGTTAGCAGCTTATAAAGGTATCCCAATAGCTTTAGTATTTATTGGAACCCTTATTGTAGTCTACACCATATTTACAACAAGAACTGTCCCTGGGCGATACCTTTATGCAATGGGTGGTAACGAAAAGGCAGCAAAACTTTCAGGTATCAATACAAACAAAGTTCTGTTCTTCGCCTATGTTAACATGGCTGTTTTGGCGGCGGTGGCAGGCATAATGTTTGCATCTCGTATTAACTCAGCATCACCTCAGGCAGGTCTGAACTTTGAATTAGATGCAATTGGAGCTTGCTTTATAGGTGGAGCATCAGCCTATGGTGGAATAGGTACAATTCCTGGCGCCATTATTGGAGCTTTAGTAATGGGTGTACTAAACAACGGTATGTCCATACTCGGAGTTGGAAGTGATTGGCAGATGTCCATTAAAGGAGTAGTACTTTTGACGGCTGTTGCATTTGATGTAATTTCTAAAAAGAAATCTAAATCTTAATTGTGTTAGCTTAGAATTTGTTTAGAAGCAAAATTCCCCCGAATTCTTCTAAACACAAGGATTATAAGTATATAAAGATAATTATTAATGTCATTTCAGAAGGTAAATCTACTATTTCTATGAATTTAGAATTTAGATTTCCCTCTGACTTCGTTAATATTGAAATGTATGAGAGCATGAACAGTTATAAAAATTAGGATTTAACTTAATAAATAGTAGGACAAAATAAAAAACAAGAAGAGTAATTAAAAACTTCTTGTTTTTTAATATTTAAATTTAGATTTATATAATATAAAAAGCATGTTTTAAAATGATTATTCCCTCATTAAGGCTAACAAAAATACTAATTATATTAGAGTAGCATTAGTTATTTAATATTATAAATTGTTGTGTTATTATTAAATAAAACATTAATTTCCATTGTAAATTATTACAAGAGTGAGAATAAGAAACTGTTAGTATAAATACATATTTAGAGTGAATATAAAAAATTTTATAA
>JAJXYA010000017.1:0-1511 GCA_021780795.1 Bacillota bacterium
AGAAAATTTTCTATTCCTCTAAAATATACAACATTAAAATACACCATAATAACAATTGGCACTTCTGATGTTTCTCTTACTAATTTTACACATCTAAATACATCCTTAAGCTTTGTTCCATTATTAAGAGCCTTAGTATATGCGTTTTGTATTACAGGACCGTCTGCAAGTGGATCACTAAATGGTACTCCGATTTCAACTACTGTTGCACCTTCTTTGTCTAATGCAACTATTAAATCAGCAGTTTCTTCAACAGTAAAATCTGCTCCACATGTTACGAAAGGTATAAGCGCCTTCCCCTTATTTTCTTTTACTTTGTTAAATGATACATCTATTCTATTCATTATTTTTCACCTAGATATGCAAGCACAGCATCCATATCTTTATCTCCTCTCCCTGAAAGATTTATAATCATAACTTTATCGTTGCTTAGTGTTGGTGCCAATTTTTTAGCATAGGCAATAGCATGTGATGATTCAAGTGCTGGTATTATTCCTTCAATTTTTGTTAGGTACATAAATCCATCTACGGCTTCATCATCTGTTACACTTACATAAGTAGCTTGATTGGTTTCGCAAAGATAAGCATGTTCTGGTCCAACTCCTGGATAATCAAGACCTGCTGATATTGAATATGCTTCAAGTACCCCACCATCATTATCTTGAAGAACATAACTTAACATTCCATGAAGAATGCCTTTTTCTCTTTTTGCCATAGTAGCTGCATGTTGTCCAGTTTCAATCCCTTTTCCAGCGCCTTCAACTCCTATGAGTTTAACTTCTCTATCATTAATAAATGGATAGAATATTCCTATTGCATTACTTCCACCACCAACTGGAGCTAAAATATAATCTGGTAATCTTCCTTCAAGCTCTACAATTTGCTTTCTTGCTTCATCGCCTATAACTCGTTGGAAATTTCTAACCATAGTTGGATATGGATGAGGTCCAAGAGCAGAGCCTATAATATAAAATGTATCTTCTACATTTGCTCCCCAATATCTAATTGCTTCAGTTACAGCATCATTTAAAGTTCCCTGTCCATTAGTAACAGGTACTACTTCTGTACCCAAAAGCTCCATTTTCTTAACATTCATGGCCTGTCTTCTTATGTCTTCTTCACCCATAAATACCTTGCATTCCATTCCAAATTTTGCTGCAACTGTAGCTGTTGCAACTCCATGTTGCCCTGCCCCTGTTTCTGCTATAACCTTCGTTTTACCCATTCTTTTAGCTAAAAGCACTTGACCTAAAGCATTATTAATCTTATGAGCGCCTGTATGATTTAAATCTTCTCTCTTTAAATAGATTTTTGCTCCACCTAAATCTTTAGTCATATTTTCAGCATAATAAAGTGGACTTGGTCTCCCTGTATAGTATTTTAAATAATACATATACTCCTCTATAAATTCCTTATCATCTATCACCTTTTCATATGCTGTTTCAAGCTCTATTAAAGCATTCATTACAGTTTCAGGAACATATTGTCCCCCAAAGTCATCAAATTTACCA
>JAJXYA010000017.1:1521-6090 GCA_021780795.1 Bacillota bacterium
TATTCAATTTTCAATTTTCAATGATCAATTGTCAATTAATGATAAAATATTTTACCAAACTTCGTAGAAATTTGTTCTTTAATTGAACATTGATAATTTTTCATTGATCGTTGCTATTTCTAACGTTCTCAATTAAGCTCTTCATTTTCTCAAAAGATTTTGTTCTTATTCCATTTTTATCTATAATCTCAACCCCTGATGAAACATCAACTCCGCTTGGATTTGCCTTAGCTATTCTTTCTATAACATTTTCATCTGTTATTCCCCCTGCTAAAAAAAAGTTATTTTTTTTTAAAATACAATCATCTACATATCCAAGCTTATAATTTTCGCAAAAGTATTCACTTATATTTTCTAAAGAAAATGTTTCACCACTACCTGGATTATCTCCATCTATGAGAAATTTATCTATTAAATTATCCCCATCATTATTTTCTAATTGCTTATTGATTGCTATATTTTTTTTTATGCTTTGAATATCTTTTATAGATATTGCTTTCCATACTTTTATAGATTTATCTATGCTCTTTCTTAATAAGCATATAAATTCTTCATCTTCATCCCCATGAAGTTGAAGAACATCTAAAGATACTTTGCCCAAAATATCTAGAATTTCATCTATAGAATTATTTCTAAAAACCCCAACTTTTTTCATATCATTATTTAAATCCAAGCATAATTCATTTGCCTTTTCCCCAGTTACTTGTCTCTTACTCCCTGCAAAAACAAAACCTATGTATTCTGGCTTTAACATATTTAAATATTCAATTTCTTTTTTATTAGTAATTCCACATATTTTAATTTCTATCATTTTAATTCCTCACATATGCTAATATTTTTACATGTCCTATGTAGATACCCAACTTCTAATTTACTTATACTATAAATATATATCCAAAACTAGAAATGAAGGTCATGCTTTTGTGGAATGTTACAGCAAACTCTTCAGTAACTGGAACAAATGCATGACCTTCATTTCGGCGGGTATATGCATTTATTGGTTTTTAAATTCTCTAAATTTAGATTTGAAATCCGCATTTTCTATATTTCTCATGAATAATTCTCCAATTAAAACTGCATCTGCCCCAAATCCTTTTATCATTTCCAAATCTTCAATACTCATGATACCACTTTCAGCTACAATTACCTTATCTTTTGGTACCCTATTAATAAGTTCTTTAGTCGTATCTAAAGTTACACTAAAGTTTTTTAAATTTCTATTATTTATTCCTATAATTTCACAATCATATTTCAATGCTAATTCAAGCTCTTCTTCATTATGAACTTCAACTAAAGGTTCTAAATCAAATCTTTTTGCTTCCTTATAAAATTCTCCGAGTGAATCTCCAAGAACACTTACAATAAGTAAAATTCCATCAGCGCCTAATACCTTAGCTTCATAAATTTGATAAAAATCTATTATAAAATCCTTTCTAAGAATTGGAGTATGTGAAATCCTTCTTATTTCTTTAAGATATTCATCACATCCTAAAAAGAACTCTTCTTCAGTTAAAATAGAAAATGCATCTATTCCGAGAAATGTGTAATAATTCAATATTTCTTTTATATTAAAATTTTCTACAATTACTCCTTTTGAAGGAGAAGCCTTTTTAAATTCCCCAATTACAGATAAGCCTTCTTTTTTTAATACACTTTTAAAAGGATTCTCATAATTTGATTCTCTTTCGACTTTAACTTTTGATAATGCTTGTTTTTCTAATTCTTGTATAGGAATTTCTTTTTTTCTTTTGTCTACCCTAATTTTTTTCTTTGCTATAATATCATCTAAAATCAAAATATATCACCCCATAATTAATTATTAATTTCTAATTCACAAATTATACTTAAAATCGAATTTTCACTGTTCAATGCTCAATTATCAATTTTTCCTATGAGTCAATTGTTCCTGAACATTAAGCATTGATAATTGACAATTAACTTACTACTTATTTTAAACTTGCCAGTTCTTCATATTTTTTGTAAGCCTCTCCTGAATCAATAAGCTTTTCAGCCATTTTTATACCGTCTTCTAGAGAATTAATAATTTTAGCAACATAAAGTGCAGCCCCACTGTTTATTACTACAATATCTCTTTGTGGTCCTTTATTTCCTTTTAATACACTTAATATTATTTCTGAATTTTCTTTTGCATCTCCACCTTTTATATCCTCTAAGTTTGCTTTCTTAAATCCAAGCTTTTCTGGATCTAATTTATAAGTTATAATTTTTCCATCTTTAACTTCACATACACTTGTTGTAGTAGTTGTTGTTATTTCATCTAGACCATCATCACCATATACGACCATTGCTCTTTCAATGCCAAGATTTAATAAGACTTCTCCAGCAGTTTCAATTAAATCTCCATCATATACTCCCATAAGTTGTCCTGTAAGTGGTGCTGGATTTGAGAGAGGTCCTATTAAATTAAATATAGTTCTTGTTCCAAGTTCTTTTCTTTCCTTTGCTACATTTTTCATTGCCCCATTGTACTTTGGTGCAAATAAAAATGCCATTCCATTTTTCTCAATTATTTCTTTACTTTGAATTTCATCAAAATCAATTTTTATTCCAAGCTCTGTAAGAACATCTGCACTTCCACTTTTACTTGATACTGCACGGTTACCATGTTTTGCAACCTTTGCACCTCCACTTGCTGCAATTATTGCAACTGCTGTAGAAATATTAAAAGTCTTTGATCCATCTCCACCAGTTCCACATGTATCTATCAAATGTGCTGTATCTTCTATATTAACTGGAATCAAATTATCTCTAAGTGCTTTAACTGCACCTAAAATTTGAGCTGGAGTTTCTCCATTTATTCTAAGACCGATTAAAAATCCTCCAATTTGAGAAGATGTTGCTTCACCCCTCATTATTTGATTTATTACAGCTCTTACTTCATCTTCAGTTAATACTTCCTTTGAAGATAATTTTTTAATTGCATTATCAATTGTCATTTTAAATCCCCCTTAATACTTTATTGCTTATTCGTAAATATCAATTATCTAATTTATCTTCACAAATATTAATCACAAAATTCCCAATCATATGTTTGCCCTTTGGCGTATATATTGATTCCGGATGAAATTGAAGTCCAAATACATTGTATTCCTTATGCTTAATTGCCATAATATCGTTATTTTCAACAGTTGAAGCTATAACTTCCAGACAAGTAGGAAGTGTACTATTTTCAACTATTAGTGAATGATATCTCATAACATCTAGTTTTCTTGGTATTCCTTCAAATATATCTTTTCCTTTTACTTGAACCTTTGAAGTTTTGCCATGAAAAATTTCATTTGCTCTAATTATATTTCCCCCATATGCCGCTGCAATACTTTGATGTCCAAGACATATTCCTAGTATTGGAATTTTATCTCCTAGCTTTTTTATTATTTCTATTGAAATACCTGCATCTTCAGGAACTCCAGGTCCTGGTGAAATTACTATTCCTTTTGGATTTAATTCTTTTAATTCTTCTACTGTTATTTCATCATTTCTAAATACTTTAGTTTCTGCAAATTCGCTTAAATATTGATATAAATTAAATGTGAATGAATCGTAATTATCTATTAAAGCTATCATCTTAGCACCTCCTTTAAAACCTTTAATTTATTTTGAACTTCTTCAAATTCTGTTTCTGGTACTGAATCATAAACAATTCCAGCTCCTGCTTGAAGGTAAGCAGTTTTATCTTTTAAAATAAGAGTCCTTATAGCAATTGCCATATCCATATCCCCACCATATGAAAAATATCCAACAGCTCCTGAATAAATTCCTCTTTTGCTGTTTTCAAGATCTTCTATGATTTCCATAGCTCTTATTTTAGGAGCACCTGATACAGTTCCAGCTGGAAGACAAGCTGCTAAGGCATCAAACCCGTCTTTATCGTCTCGTATATCACCTACAACTTTTGTTGTTATATGCATTACATGAGAAAACTTCTCAATTTTCATAAAATCACTAACATTAACGGTAGCAATCTTGCTTACCTTTCCTATATCATTTCTTCCAAGGTCCACAAGCATAACGTGTTCTGCAAGTTCTTTTTTATCTTCAATAAGTTCTTTTTCAAGAGCACTATCTGCCTCAGGAGTTTCTCCTCTTTTCCTTGTACCAGCTATAGGATTTGTAATAGCTTTACCGTCTTTAACTGAAACAAGACTTTCTGGAGACGATCCTATAACTTGATAATTATCATAATCTATTAAAAACATATAAGGTGAAGGATTTTCTTCTCGAAGTCTTCTATAAATTTCAAAATACGATTTTTGAGTTTCGCAAGTCATTCTCTGAGATAATACGACTTGAAAAATATCACCAGCTAAAATATGTTCTTTTGCACGTTTTACATTTTCCATAAATTCTTCTTTAGATGTGTGAAATTTAAAAGTAATATCTTTCTTCTCCTCAGACTCTTCTGTTAATGTCGGTTTATAAAGCAAACTGTTTATATATTCTTTTTGTGATGTTATTATTTCATCATATTCTCTTTCATCATTTTTCAAAATGTTATCTACAACATAAACCTTATGAGTAAAATGATCATAACAGATATATCTATCATAA
>JAJXYA010000390.1 GCA_021780795.1 Bacillota bacterium
TATAGTATGCCTATTAGGGTAAACAATATAAGTGATTTAAAAAGAAAGCTAATGGCTTCTTTAGATCATAAAAAAATCTGTTATCTAACAATAAAATAAAGATATAAACTAACACAATCACATATTATTACTCATTCCGAGATTGGGATAGCTTTTTTCTTCATATTTAATTATTGCTTTGAAGAAAATATCTTATCATATTTTTCATGCAATCGATTGCATATTGTATTTAATAAAGGTAAAATATATATTAGTTGTAAATAAAAATATTTTTAATTGCTTTGAGCAAATTAAAGTTTTCTAGAAAAAATAAATCCTGTGAGTGCACTAAAAAAAAGAAAACTTCGAATTAGCTTATTGTAGAATCTATAAATTAAGGGGGTAATTATGGAGACATGCAAGAGAACAATAGGGGTTTATTTGCCTTTTGCTAAAAGTGAAATTCAAAGGGCATTAGCTTATAGAATAAGCTTTTTTGGATACATACTAGGAGATATATTTCAGATAGTAATAGCTTTTTATTTATGGTCTGCAATATTCAATAGCTCATCAAGCTCTACAATCAATGGATTTACAAAAAATGATATGCTGGTATACATTGTTATGAGCTTTATCACTGCTATGACAATAGGTAGTGGCACTGAATGGGTAGTAGCAAATGAAGTTCAAAGTGGAGAAATAGCCATAAATCTAATTCGTCCAATCAATTATAAATTAAGACTAATTTCACAATCTATAGGAAGCATCATGTGGCAATTTATAGCTATTTTTCTTCCAATATGGATTGCCATGATAAGTATTAGGTATTTTACTCTAGGAGAACTTCCACCACACATATCTACTATAGGAACTTATTTGCTAAGTTTGATATTTAGTTTTATAATTTGGTTTCTTTTCAACTTTTGCTTTGGACTCATTGCATTTTTTGTTACTTATATATGGGGTCTTAATATGTTCAAAGAAGCTATTGTAAGATTTGTTTCAGGTGCAATAATTCCAATTATATTTTTCCCATTGTGGTTTCAGAAATTTCTTGTGCTTTTACCTTTCGGTTCAATAAACTATACACCAGTAATGATTTATTTAAATAAATACACTGCATATGAAACCTTAAAAGCATTGGGAATACAGGTATTATGGATTATAATACTATATTTGTTTAGTAAGTTTTTTTGGAGAAAAGCAATGAAGAAGCTCACTATTATGGGAGGTTAATTATGGGACGATATTTAAAATTATACGGAAGGTTTACAGCTCAATATCTTAAATTTATGATGCAGTCAAAAGTTAATTTCTTTATTGGATTTTTTTGCTTTTTAACGGTGCAGGCATCAGGACTAGCTTTTTTGTACCTTGTTTTTCAGCATATTCCAACCCTCAATGGATGGTCTTTTTATGAAATATTATTTATATATGGTTTTGCGCAATTACCTAGAGGTATAGATCATTTATTAACTGATTATATTTGGATTCTCGGAATGAGAGTAATTATAAAAGGTGAATTTGATAGATATTTACTTAGGCCAATAAATCCACTATTTCACCTCATTTCAGAAAGATTTCAACCCGATGCTTTTGGTGAAATTATAGTTGGAATTGTAATAACCGCAATTGCAACTAAAAAACTTGGTATGGAAATAACCTTTATAAAAGTTATACTATTTATAGTTTTCATCATTGCTGGAGCAATTATATATACTTCTATAAAGTTATTTTTTGCCTCCTTAGCCTTTTGGATTAAAAATAGTATGCCTATTATGAATCTTACTTACGCCATGGCAGATTTTGCTAAATACCCAAATCAAATTTACTCAAAATTTGTACAGGCTATAATCACTGTAATAATTCCTTTTGCATTTACGGCTTTCATACCTGCCACATATTTTACTGGAGATACCTCATTAACGCTCGCTTTATTTGGTACAGTTGGAGCTGCAATTATTAGTTTTACAGTGGCATACTCAACTTGGCTCAGAGGAATAAAAATTTATGAGAGCGCAGGCAATTAAAAAAAGTATAGGAGGACTTTTATGATACATGTAGAAAATCTAACAAAAGAATTTAAATTTAGGAAGAGTCAGCCAGGGCTCAAGGGCGCAGTTAAAGGCCTTTTCAGCAATGTAACCGAAACAAAAACAGCGGTTAATAATATAAGCTTTGACATTTCACCTGGGGAAATTGTTGGTTATATAGGCTCTAATGGTGCAGGAAAATCTACTACAATAAAAATGATGACTGGGATCTTGACACCAACTAGAGGGAGCTGTCTTGTTAATGGAATAGTTCCCTATGAAAAGCGAATGGAAAATTCTCAAAATATAGGTGTTGTATTTGGACAAAGAACTCAACTATGGTGGGACTTACCCCTAAGTGAGACCTTTACTATTTTAAGGGACATATACAGGGTTCCAAATAAGGAATTTCAAGATAGAATGGAATTTTTAGAATCTGTATTAGGCTTTAATGAATTTATACATTCTACAGTAAGAACTTTATCTTTAGGTCAGAGAATGAGAGCAGACCTTGCTGCTGCAATGATTCATAATCCTAAAATATTATTTCTTGATGAGCCATCAATCGGACTTGATGTAGTAGTTAAGGAGAATATTAGAAAAGCAATAAAACTGATGAATAAAGAGTTTAATACTACAGTATTACTTACTACTCATGATATGGCTGAAATAGAAGAGCTTTGTAATAGGATTATAATTATAGATAGTGGAGAAAAGATCTATGATGGTGATAAAAAGCAATTTAAAGATAAATACGGATATATGAAAACTATAGAAATGAACATTACTAATGAAGAAAAAGCTAAAACATTAGATTATAATGCAATCTTTAATTTAAGTAACGAAGATGTTAATTGGTCAATTAAAGACCAAAAAATTGTTTTAAATTATCATAAAGATAAAATTAGTTCCATGCAAATAATATCTTGCACTATGGATAAGCTCGATATTAATGATATTAATATCAGAGAATTACCCATAGAAGACATTGTAAAAGGTATATATAAAGGATTGGCATAAGTTACCTTACCCTCTGTGCAAATTAAGACACTTATGAATTTATTGAATTGTAATTAGTAAACAGAAATTGGATGCGTTAGTAGACTATTTCTGTTTGTTTTTTGTAATAAAAAGACCAGTAATCACATCACCAGCCTTCTCAAATCAAACTTGACAATTTTGGAACAGAGCTAAATATTTATCATGCTATAATTATTATAAATCGATTACAAAAGGAGTTAGGGTGTGGACTATATAAAGATTATTCAAAATAGTATTGATTATATTGAAGAAAATTTAAAAGAAGCTTTAACAGTAGATAAAATTGCAGAGGTAACAGGCTTTTCATCTTATCATTATTATCGTTTATTTAATGCTTATGTAGGCATGCCTGTAATGCAATATGTTAGAAGGCGAAGAATGCTGCATGGGATTAATGAGCTATTTAACAACGAGAAGCGAATTATAGATGTTGCCCTTGACTATGGGTTTAATACACACAGTGGCTTTAGCAAGGCCTTCCATAAAAAATAACGATGTTCTCCAAGTGAATATATATTGAATATAAATGGAAGTGCACTAAAAAAAATAGATCTTATACTACTGAAAAAATATAACCTTATGAATGGAGTAGTTATGGATCCTAAGATTATTACAAAGCCTTCCTTTAAGGTTGCAGGCTACAAGTTTGAAACAAGTCTTGAAAGCCAAAGAAACTCAAGAGAAATTCCTGCCTTTTGGGAAAGGTTTGAAATAGAAGATTGGGAGAGCAGGCTATACAAGGAGGTTAAACCCTCAATGCATGGTGAATATGCTGTATGCTTTCCTCTAAACATGAAAACAGGCAAGTTTCAATATATGCTTGGAGTAAGCGCAGATAATTATTCTAAGCCCTCTTCAGGTATTATAGTTGCTGATATAAGAGAGTCAACCTATGCAGTTTTTACTACACCACCTGCACCTTACAAGGACGGAGGATTTGCAAAAGCTATTCGAGGAACCTGGGATTATATTATGTATGAGTGGTTCCCCCACTCAGGCTATGAAATAGCACCATATATGCCTGACTTTGAGTTTTATGATGAAAGATGTCATAGCCCTTCTAATTCAGTAATGGACATATATATACCTATAGTTATAAAAGAGCAATAAAGGAGATGATTTAGTGAATAAGAAAATTTCGCAAACTGCAATTTATTTGATTTATTCTGGTGCTACTGCCCTTTTCTTCTCCTTGGTTTTTACAGTGAGTCAAGTTTACCGAATTGATACTCTGCACCTAAACCCCTTCCAGTTGGTGCTTGTAGGAACAGTGCTTGAGACTTCTTGTTTTATATTTGAGGTACCTACTGGGGTCATTGCAGACATGAAAAGCAGAAAGCTATCAATTATAATTGGACTTATATTAATAGGTACAGCTTTTATATTGGAAGGTTCTATTCCCATATTTATATCAGTTATTATTAGTCAGCTACTTTGGGGCATAGGCTATACCTTTACCAGTGGTGCAGATGAAGCTTGGATAGCAGACGAGTTAGGTGAAAAGAACCTGGATTCAATTTATTTAAGAGGGGCTCAAGTGGGACAACTATTTTCCTTTGTCGGAATACTTGTAAGTACACTGATAGGCTCTAAAATGATAAAGCTACCTATAATAATTGGTGGAGTACTTTTTATACTGTTTGCAGTATTTTTAGTGTTCTTTATGAAGGAAGAGCACTTTACACCTGCTCCTTCAGAGGATAGAAATTCTTGGGCGCAGATGAGACATACCTTTTTAGAAGGAATCAAATTCATAAGAGGAAAATCAGTGTTAATGCTTATGATGGCCATAGCACTGTTATATGGACTATACAGTGAAGGCTTTGACAGATTATGGACTGCTCACTTTTTAAGTGATATAGGCTTTCCCATAGCTGCAAATATTAAACCTGTAGTTTGGATTGGAATTATTAATGGAAGTGCGATGCTTATGAGCATGCTGGCAGTTGAATACATAAAGCGAAGAATGGAGAAGACGGGAGAACTTAAGAGAGTTTGGATATTGACATTAATTAATATATTAATGGTAGTGTCCATGATTTTATTTGGACTATCACGAAACTTCACTCTTGCTTTATCCGTGTACCTCACCTTCTATATACTAAGAACTATAAATGGTCCAATAATCAGCGCGTGGAGAAACAAGAATATAAAGTCTGAGATAAGAGCCACAGTTATTTCAACCTATGGGCAAATGGATGCATTAGGTCAAATAATAGGCGGTCCAATTATTGGATTCATAGCCTTAAAAACTACAATTCCTACAGCAATAGTAGTATCAGCTATTATTTTGTGCCCTGTAATAGCACTGTTACTCCATGAGTCAAGACCCGAGTAAGACGGGTCTTTTGACGTATAGGTAAAAATATTTTTTTGTGTCAAGGTATACAACAGAGTCACACAACTTATTTATAAACTTTGAGACGTAGGTTTTCACCATTTCCTCCATTTATATTTAAATTAAAATATTCTGACACGCTTATGGACATTTGAAGGTCTAAGTGCTTATGGCTATCAGCATTAATTGTATTTGCCAAATAACTTATGTGGTCATCGGCACTATATACATATATCTTATCCAAATTATCACTCCTTACGCTTTTATAAAGCTCCATCATCTTGTCAACATTTTTATAATTAATTTAATATTCCCAATATCTCTGATTTAAAAAAATTATGGTTTTTATGTTTGGAACTCTAAAAAATGCATGTCTCAAAATAAAAGCAATTTGCAGCTTCCTATTGTATTTTGCGTGTCATCAACAGCTTTATTCATATAATTAAGCAACAATACTTGTACTAGTTTTATTGATGATACTTTATATGCAATTAGCAGAAAGCTTGAAAGTTACACTTCCAAGCCTTGTAATAGTTCTGCCCTATTGGCGTAAAGTTTTGAGTATTTAAGGAATCCCTCATCCATATTTAACACTATCATTCCCGTTTCATTCAAATATTCAACATAAGAC
>JAJXYA010000050.1 GCA_021780795.1 Bacillota bacterium
TACTTTTTCTAATTTAGTTAAATTCTTAAGAACACCGATGTTCTCAGTACTACCAGTGTATGCCCATCTTAAATCAGTTAAATTTGGTAGACACTCTAATGTACTTATATCTACGTTTTGATTTTCTCCAAAATGAAATGAGGTTAGGTTAGGTAATGTTCTTAATACTTCTAATTCTTTTACGGGGTTAGCACATACACTTAGCTTTCTTAAGTTTACCTTATTCTTTAGAATGCTTATATCTTCTATTTGATTCACATCTAAAATTAATTCTTGTAGATTATTCATATTCTCCAATGCTTCAATGTTCTTAATCTTATTACGATATAAATTTAAAGCTATAAGTTTATCTAGAGAACTCAATGGAGTTATATCTTCTATATTACTATTAATTAAATTTATAATTAAAAGGTTGCTTAAATTTTCAATTCCTTCTAAACTGGATATATTGTTATTATAACTATTTAAGATGAGAACTTCAGTTAAATCACTTTTGTATATTTCACCTTCCGGTTTATTTATAGCTTCTCTTACTACCTTTTCAAGGTTTGCATCCGCAAACTTTACTGCAGTATCTGACGTTGGTGTCAAAATTATTTTCACTGGGTCGGATACAATCCTTAAAGGTCCTGCTGTCTCCTTAATACTTATATCATAAGTGCCTACAACATTAGGTAACTTTATTGGATTTTTGTTATTCATTGGTATGCCTATAGTTTCTCCTTTATCATTCTTAAGCTCCCATACCCATTTAAGGTTCGGAGACTCACCTAGATTAACAGATGATGTGTATCCATAATCCACTATATTATCATACGCATCCTTTTTTATAAAACATTCATCCGCTAATTCTTCTCCTTGTTCATAAGATTCTTTGTTTAAATTGATAATAGCTTGTATTTTGGTTCCAATATCAATTATCATAGGGTCTTTTATGGAATCTGGATTCATATATAATTCCTTTTTATGCATTCTATACTGCCAATTATCTACCTTTATATTAAAATCAAGTTGGTAATATGGTATTTTGCTTAAATATACCGAATTATACTTCTTATCTCCTTTTACCAAGTCAACACCTTGTATATGCATTATCCAATAATAACTTTTCGGAACTATGTTTAGCAATTCGGCATCTATACCCTCTTCATTGTGCAAATTAATTTTTATATCACCAACATCTTCTCGATTAAAGGTAATGGTATTATTATCCTTTCTTATGTCTACACTTCTTCTTGTTAAATTATATGCATGATCTTCATCGTGGCCTATAAGTTGAACATGATATTTACCACTTGGAACTAATGTACCTATTCTAAGATTAGCGCTATATGTCTGGCGTTCTATGTTATTTTGTCCCTCTACATAGCTTACACTTACATTTTCAACATTATAATCTTTCCCTGAAAAGGGAACATTAATCTCCAAGGGTACATAATTCTCATCTATTTTTAACTCAATTGTACTTTCACTATCTGCTTTTGTTATTTCCTTAGTGAATAGATATTTTGAAGTAACAATAGATACATAACATTTCTCTATTTCCGTGAGGTTTAAAATATCCACGGTAATTATCCAACCAGTTTCTGTACTTTCAATTTTTTTATTGGTATTATAAGGATAATCAAATGAATTATCATTGTAATTATATACTAACCTTATAAACTCTCTTTCATCAAATGTTTGCTCATGATTCCTATCTTCAATAAAAAATTTCACAAAATTACTTGTACTTCCTTCTACTTCACTTTTAAATTCATTAGTTTTATTTTCTGCTGCGAGAACTTTCTTATTCTGAAATGGCATTATCATGCTGAGCATAAGTAAGCAACACAGAACAAGTGATATCTTTTTTTTCATTGTTTTTCCTCCTATTTTTTGTAATATTTATAGCCATTTTACATATTCAATACTTTCTCATTTTTTCCTTCTTTTCCTATATATTTTTTTAAAATTATTTTAGCTGAAATTATATATTTTTAAATCCTATTGCCTATTCTTGTTAAACTGTAAGACGGTTAATCTTATTCAATCATCAAATATCCTCACATAGATTTTAAAAACTTGGTTATATTAGTATTGAAATATTTATTACCAAGGAGGACTATAAAATGACTCATAAAGACAACAAAAATAGCAAAGATAATAAAAAAGCTGGTCAAAAATCAAAAAGAGAATTAGATAAAATGAGGATGGAAACTGCCAATGAAATAGGAGTTTCTAAAGAATCTAAGAAATTAGGAAATGAAACAGAATAGTTCTTCCCCATGTTGATAAAAGGGAGATGTCCAAAGACATCTCCCTTTTACTCTATTTATATAAATTTTTTTATTAATATAATAACTAAAACTTCTTATTACCCTATAAAATAAAATTATAATTGCGATTTTCCTATCCTTAATATATTAAGGTTTATCTTTCCTCAGCTATAAAATATAATCCTAATATTTCTGGTCCTGTATGTGACCCTATTGCTGTACCTACATAACTTAAAATGACATCCTTAACATTTCCATTCTCTCTAACCAAAGCCTCTAAGGCTAATGCATCTTCAATACAATCTCCATGACCTATGGCAATGACTTGTTCTTTATTTGGATCTGTTTTTTCCTTGAATTTTTCGGCTAAGGTGCTAATTGCCTTTTTTCTTCCTCTACACTTAGAGAAAGGAGTAAGTCGTCCTTCATTATCCACATATAAAACCGGCTTTATATTTAGCAGAGTACCAACAGCTGCAGCGGAACTGGATATTCTTCCACCTCTTTTTAAATGGTTTAAATCATTAACTGTAAACCAGTGATTAATTTTAAGTTTATTTTCCTCAAGCCAAGTAACTATCTCCTCTTTAGGCTTTCCTTGCTTTAACATTTCGTAAGCATAATAAACTAAAAGTCCTTCTCCGAGGCTTGCACATTTACTATCAACTATGCTTATATCTGCTGATGGAAATTCTTCAAGCACAGTGTCTTTTGCTATATTTGCACTATTTATAGTTCCTGTTAAGGCAGAAGACATTACTATATATATGATTGATTTTTCATCCTTCGCATATTTTCTAAAAACTTCTACAAATCTTTGACTGTTTATCTGCGAGGTAGTAGGCATTTCTCCCTCCCTTAAAGCATCATAAAAATCCTTACGAATAAAGTTTTTCCCAAAGTCATCCTCTATTGCCTCACCTTTAAAATTACATACTAAACCTAAGGGTACTATATTATCTTGTAAAATGTACTCTAAAGGTAAATCGCATCCTGAATCTATTACTAAAATTGTATCACTAAGCGTTTTACTCATAAATTAATTCCCCTTTACTATTCTCATAAATATTATTCTCATCTTCTATTATGTATGATTTACATATACACTTCAATACCAAAAAAAAGAAAAGTATATATACTTTTCTTAAACATATCAAAATAAACTTATTAATTATTCTACTACTTTGCCAATCTTTCTAAATTTATAATATCTCTTAGTAAGTAAGGCTTCTATAGGTTCCCGTGTTAATCTAATAATTGACTCCTCTAGATTACGTTTAATACTTGCTGCCATCTCATCTACATTTGTATGTGCTCCACCTAGAGGCTCTTTTATAATTCTATCTATTATTTCAAAATTAATTAAGTCCTGCGCTGTTATCTTCATTGCATTAGCAGCTTCTTTAGCACGGCTTGCATCCTTAAATAATATACTAGCAAAACCCTCTGGTGATAAAATAGAATAAATTGCATGCTCTAACATCCAAACCTCATCCGCTACCGCCATAGCTAAAGCTCCACCACTTCCACCTTCTCCTATAACTATAGAAATTACTGGTGTTTTTAAATTTGACATCTCCATAAGATTTCTAGCAATTGCCTCGCCTTGGCCTCTTTCTTCTGCGCCTAGTCCACAATATGCTCCTGGAGTATCTACAATGCAAATAACTGGTCTTTTAAATTTTTCTGCCTGTTTCATAAGTCTTAAAGCTTTTCTGTATCCTTCTGGATTAGGCATACCAAAGTTTCTCTTTATGTTTTCCTTGGTGTTATTCCCTTTTTGCTGAGCTATAACAGTTACAGGAATACCATTTAATTGTGCGATTCCACCTACAATAGCAGAATCATCTCCATAATACCTATCGCCATGTAGTTCCATGAAGGAATCAAAGATTCGATTTATATAATCAAGAGCAGTAGGACGCTCCACAAGCCTTGCAATACTTACTTTATCCCAGGCAGTTAAATTTTTATAGGCTTCCTTTTGCATATTATAAAGCTTAATTTCCATCTGTCTTATTTCTTTTTCTAAATCCATATTTTGATCTGTTGCTAAACTCTTTAGCTCATCTATTTTACTTTTTAACTCATACATGTGCTTTTCAAAAGGTAAAGTTACCATAAAATCTCACTCCCTTGTGTTACTTTTCTCTTTCTCTGGTAGCTATGAATGAATTTTTAAAATCTCAGTTAAAGTCTCTTTCATAACTTTCCTATCCACTACCTTATCAATAAAACCCTTTTGGAGCAAAAATTCAGCCCTTTGAAAGCCTTCAGGTAATTGCTGCTTTATAGTTTGTTCTATAACTCTTCTACCTGCAAAACCTATTAATGCATTAGGCTCTGCCAGGATTATATCTCCAAGCATAGCAAAACTTGCTGTAACCCCACCTGTAGTTGGGTCTGTAAGAACAGTTACATAAAGGCAACCTTTTTCATTATGCTTTGCAATAGCCGCACTTGTTTTAGCCATTTGCATTAGTGAAAATATACCTTCCTGCATCCTAGCCCCACCTGAGGCTGTAAATATAATAATTGGTTTTTTAGTTTCTGTTGCTTTTTCAATAGCCCTTGTTATCTTCTCTCCAACAGCAGAACCCATGCTTCCCATCATAAAATTACTATCCATCACTGCAATTACCGTACTCTGCCCATTTATCTTTCCTTCTCCAGTTATTACAGCTTCATTTAATAAGGTTTTGTCCCTTAGGCTTTGAAGTTTATCTTCATAGCCTTCAAAGTCTATAGGATTATCTGAAATCATATTCTTATCATATTCTATAAAAGTCCCTTTATCTATGGTGTAATTTATTCTTTCCCTTGAACCAATTCTAAAATGAGTTCTACAATTTTCACAGGTCATTATGCTGCTCTCTAAATCCTTATTATAAAGGACTTTACCACAAGTTTCACATTTAACCCACATGCCGGAAGGGATATTAGGCTTTTTCTCGCCATCTTCATTAAACTTATTTTCTAAATTTTTAACCTCAATATATTTGCTCTTTTTAAATATACGTTTAAACTCAAACATATAGCTACCCCTTTCTAAAAGCATACCTACACTATAATTTATAGCATCAAAAATAGAAATCCATATTCATAGTATAAAACTTTTAGGTAATAAATTCTGGTATGCGCTTAGCTACTTTTTTTAATCATCATCTTCGATGCTGTTCATCATCTTCGATGCTGCAATATTAACGACTTCAGAAGGAGATTTAAACTACCACTTATTCAAGAGATAGGCTTTCCTTCTGAAATGTCGTTAAAGATTTTGAAATTCTTTACTAATAAAACTAGTATCGAAATCTCCTTTTATAAAATTTTCATTATTTACTATTTTAAATTGGAAGTCTATATTAGTATCTACACCTTCTATTATAAACTCTCCTAAGGCTCTTCTCATTTTACATAGTGCTTCTTCTCTATCTCTTCCATGTACAATAAGTTTCCCTATCATAGAGTCATAGGTGGGCGGGATTTTGTACCCTTGATATGCCGCACTATCAAGTCTTACTCCATATCCCCCAGGAATATGAAGGGATTTTATTTCACCCGGACAAGGCATAAAATTCTTATAGGGATTTTCTGCATTTATTCTACATTCAATAGCATGTCCCTGGATTTTTATATCCTCTTGTTCATAAGGAAGCACTTGTCCTGCAGCAATATTTATCTGAGCTTTAATTAAATCTACTCCAGTAACCATTTCTGTTATTGGGTGCTCCACCTGTATACGTGTGTTCAT
>JAJXYA010000400.1 GCA_021780795.1 Bacillota bacterium
ATTGTTACTATGTGAATTTCCCTTTATGTAATTTTTATCTTTTCTTGCGGGTTTTTCAATTTCTTTCCTAACATTTTCTATTAGAATAGGTTGTTTTTGTTTTATTGCCCTCATTATTGAGCTGTTACTACTATTTAAGGTTTTTATATCTGTTTTCGGTTGATATGTTTTAGGAACATAGAAAAGCCATTTGATAATTTTATCATTCTCTATTCTTAAAAGCCCAACTCTAAAATTAATATTTGGATGTAGATATTCAAAATACGCATGGATACCGTGAATTAATAAACCAATTTGTTGATCAGGTTGTACTATTGCATCGAAAATCTCAGAAGTATTTTTTTTACTATTTGAAACTTCTCGAGCACTTTTTTCAAAACACTCCATTTTACTATTTACAACAATTTCAATTTCCCTAAGAATCTGCGCAACATCTTCTATTTTAATTTCTCTACAGGGAGTAGCCCATTTTTTTAATAAGGGATTTATTATTTTAAACAAATAAAATAATAATGTTAGTAATATAAAAAATATAAGAGAGTTGCTTATTGCATTGTCGACATATTTAAGGGGAAGAAACTTTTTAAGCTGCATTAAAAAGTTAGGATTCACCAATATTGCCATCAACAATGTAGCTGGTAAAGTAAAACAAATGGGTTTAATAAAGTATTTAACAAGGAATTTCTCTTGTAAATCTAGGCATTTTCTGCAGAAGTTATTAACTGCTGAATTGTTGACTTGAGGTAACTTCATAAAAAATTATTCAAAATAATTCCAGTTAGATATTATAACTACAGCATAATTATAGTACCCATGTCTGGTAATTTCTCAACTTTAAGCAATTAGATGTCGTCATAGTGGTGCTGGTTTTTACCTTTTACTTTCTACTTCTTTTGGAGTTTTACTCTTATTTAAACTCAAGAATTACTACGATCTGCCGGCTTAATTACCAAAATTGGGAATTTCTATTTAATTAATACAACCTGCCGGGTATTTATGAAAAATCCCTAAAGACTACCAACCTCGAAAAAAAATTATCCACTTTTTATCCCCTTTTAAGCCGAAAGCTATAGTTTTTTATAGTAAATGAAAGTTAAGCTATTTAGCCATTTTGAGGCTAGTTAGTGAGGAAAGAATGGTGGAGGCGGGGAATCGAACCCCCGTAAATAGATACAAACATTGAATTATGTATGCTATTTGCTTGCTTTTTGTGTAACGTATGCTATTTTTTAGTTAAAGCTTGATAAGCTTAGTAAAAAGGCATAATCATGATAAGCAAGACTAGAGGACACATTTTTAAGAGAGGCAATACTTATTCCCTACAATACAATATTAACGGCAAACGAATAGTCAAATCGTTAAATGTTACTAACCTTAGAGAAGCAGAAAAAAAGAGAGACGAAATACTTACTCCACTGCTTTCTCTTAATACCAAACAAGATTTAGCTCATGTTATAGCAGAAGCTAAAAAAATATATCAGCCTAAGAAATTTCATCTATCTTTAGTATGGAGTAATTTTGAAAGACATTTAAACAGAATAGGTTCTACCGATGATACTGCAATCAGACTTAAATACAAATGGAATAATTTTCTTGTTTGGATGCAGTTGAAATATTCCGAAATATCTAACTTAAATGAAATTACCAAAGATATAGCCAAAGAATATGCTGATGTTCTATTGGATACTGGAATATCGAATAAGGTTTACAATGAAACTGTTAATCTATTATTTAGGATAATCGATCACTACAAAGATGAAGCTGATATTCATTATAATCCTTTTGATAAAGCAAATATTCCACGGCGCATTAAGAGTCCTATAAGCAGAAAAGAATTTACTGAAGAAGCTACCTTGAAATTATTGGAAAGTATTCCAAAAATAGGATTACCAAATTGCAGAGAGCTTGAAGTCCTGTTTCATATAGGAAGCTGGAGTGGATTAAGATTGAAGGATGCTATTTTACTTAAATGGGATGATATAGACCTAGTTAATCATAATATCTTTGTTACTCCATGTAAAACTAGAAACTATGGAACCAAAGTCAAAATTCCTATTCATCCAAGCCTTTTATTTTATTTGAATAGAGCCAGAGAATGGGTGATGAATGATTATGTATTGCCAAATTTAGCAGAGATGTATCTGAGAAACAGCGATACTATAGGCAAGCATATAAGAAAAATCTTAGAATATAACGGATATGTTAATAAGAAAGAGACAAAAAGACTTTCAGCTCCGTGCCTATATGGCTTCCATTCCTTGAGGTATACGTTTGTTTCAGCATGTGCTAAGGCAGGAATACCGGCTATGTTGGTACAAGAAATAGTCGGACACAGAAATCCTGCTATGACTAAGCATTATACTAAATTTGATGATAAATATCGACAGAAGGCTATTGGTTCGGTTCAACTATTGCCACAGTCTTCAATTTCTACCTTAAAAGATAAGATAATATTGGATGTAAATAATTTGCCAGAAGATAAACTTATTAGAGTGTCGGAGTACTTAGAATCATTGAAGCTATAATGCAATAAATCTTGTCAGTAAAGTTTACTAGCATTTTAACAGCATAAGATGAGATAGGGACATGGAAAAAATATATAATTTGATTGAAGCCTTGAAGGATGATATAAAAACAAAAGCCAATGAGTTTGGCTTTCATATTTATGAGAACAAAGATGGTAACAACTCTGAAGAAATAAAAGATGAGCTAAAATTTCGAATGATCGAAACGACACCGATAAAGGCAAAATCAAAGAAATCTAAAGAAGGCAGTCTTTTTAAGAAGCGAGAGCCAAAAAAAAATAAAGAGGCTATCAGTAAACTTTTTGAGGTACTCAAAACATTAGAAAAAGCCGAAGATTATTTTCATAGTAGTGACTATGAGACAGGTATACTAAAACTTCTTGAAGCAAAGGAAAAAATCGAGCCTCTTATGAATGAGATTAAAAAGCTAGCCAAGAAAGTAGCTTCAGGAAGATGTAAAGCAGGAAAGTCAAAGCTAAACCAAAAGCAAATACAAAATATGCGTTCTTTTATTGAAGTAAAACTAAAAGACGGAGTTGAGTATACTAGAGCAGATGACAAGAAATATGAAAAAAGTGCTGTAGCTCAAGCTATTAAAAAATTTAATGTTTGCAAAAGAACAGTGCAAGCACTTTGCCCTAAGAAATCTTTCAAATAACCCTCACCAAAACGAAATCATGAAGGCGAGAAGCTAGACCGCTTTTTTTGGTTTTTTTAATGCAAAATGCTAAACATTCTAAGTAAATTGCATTTATTTTTTATTATTAAAAGTACATTGCGCTATTGAAAAAATCAATAACTATGATAAATTAGTTATACTGAAGATAGTGCTTCTGATTGAAGCAACTTAATAAAAATCAAAAAACAGTAAGGAGGATTGAATCATGATTTTATAAGGAATAAAATGTTCTTTTAACTTAAAACTCAAAAATAGGAAGGTATGTAATGTACACTAACGAAAATTTGGATGTTTTAGGAACAATGGCTCAAGGCGCTGTCAAGATCGGCTTGCTCGCAAAGGAATCTTTGACAGAAATGCTACACGTTTTAAAGACAAATCTATCAGGAATTGATAAGAAAGAAGAATATCTTACAATGACTGAGTTAGTCGAAACACTTAAAGTTTCTCGTCCTACCATCTATCGTTTGATATCGTCAGGCAAAATCAAACCAAGAAAACTCGGAAGACAGAACAGATTTCTGCTCACTGAAGTTAAAAAAATGTTGGAGGCGGCATGAGTAATATAAATAAAATGGACTCAGTTCTGGAAACAACGGAAATTGTACTACCAGAATCTGAATCCAATACTAGTCATGAAGGACAAGTACTTTACTATACCTCTCCTAAGAAAGCAATCAAGCTAAAATGCAAAAAATGTGTCGGTGGAGAAAAATGCAGAATTAAAACTTGCATGACTAAAGACTGTCCACTCTTAGAAATTAAAGATAGAAAAGGGAAGGTTTCAAAAAAGATAATACAGAACTTTTGCTTAGAATTCTGTTTTAACAAGGAACGAAAAAAGAACTATCAATTAGTTCGTAATTGTTCTGAAGACAGTTGCCCCTTCTATCATTTACGAACTTCAGATGTAAATCGAAATCGATTTAACGCAATTTCTAGCGAATAAAACAGGGATACAGGAGAGGAATGGATTACTTGCCTTCTCTTGGTGGTGGTAATTACATTTCTCTTCGTTTTCCTGCCAAAATCAAACTATTTTTGATGGAGGTTGTCTTATGGGGTATTCAACAAGAAATGATTCTTTTATTTTCAATCAAAACGCATATTCAAATAATTGTGAAGTTTTGCATACCATTGAAAAGGTGTTTAGCATTATAAAAGGGGAGTTAAATTGTAATTATGAACAACCCAGGAAAAAGTTATTAAATTGTTTTTTATGTAATCTTTTATATTCATCGATTACTGGACAACGTTTAGGAATTCACCTCAATAAAAATCAATACTCCAATTTGCCGGTTCGCTATAGAGTTCCATATTATACTTACAGACTTATGGCAAATATGGTAAAGGCTCTAAACAAATACGGCCTTATATCCTTCTTGTCTCACATATATTTCAAAGAAAATAAGGAATTGAATAGAACGACGTTATTTTATCCTACTGAGAGAATGCTTGAGATTACGAGTCTTATGGACACGAAAAAGATTACTATTTCTGAAGGTTACCCTGAAATAATTATGCTTAGAGAGAAAAAAATAGAGGGAAAAGGAGAAATTATAAACTATAAGGATACTAAAGAAACCTCAACAATGAGAAAGGATTTGGGGGAATATAACGAGTTTATCTCAGGTGCTAAAATATCTTGTAATAGAGTTAAAAGTTATAATAATACCCAATTATCTAACGAAACCATAAATAACAATACAAACACGCAATCTCTACCATATATAAGTACAGTTAGAGTTAATGCGTTTGTAACCAGTAAGTTGCATAGAGTGTTTTCTAACTCTAGTTTTGAGCAAGGTGGGCGCTTTTATACAGGCAATTTTGGCTATCAGAATCTTTCTAAAAAAGAGAGGGAAACGATCCTGATAGATGGGGAAAGTACAGCAGAATTAGATTATTCAGGAATGCACATTTCTATGCTTTATGCTAAAAGGAATATTCAATATAATGATGATCCTTATTTAGCAGTTTCTAAACACCCAGAATTAAGGGAAATCTTAAAGAAAATACTTTTAATTTCTATTAATGCAGATAATAGAGCAAGGGCTAACAAAGCCATTATCAAAGAGTACCCTGATATAAAACATAAACTAACTCCTTATGACTTAACATTATCATCTTTGATAGATAAATTTGAACAAGTACATAGCCCTATAGCAGATTATTTCTTTTCCGGACAAGGAGTCTTTCTTCAAAATACCGATAGCAAAATAATGAATGATATACTTATTAGTTTTACTAAACTAGGCAAGCCTGCTTTATCTGTCCATGATAGTGTTATAGTTCAAAAGAAAGATAAGTACCTGCTTAAATGGACAATGGAAGAATACTATAAAAAATATATGGATGGATTTACATGCAAAATAAAATAAAAAAGCCCAGTCTCTGAAGGTTTTTTTTAAAGGTATACTCTTGTTTTTAGCATAAGTTTATGGCAAAACTTTTTTCTCACTTTTTCTATTCATTTATTTATGACACATAAGATACCAATATATCTAACACATTACTACCATATATAAGTACGTTTGGAATTAACAAGATAATAGTAAATGAGTTATAAAAGGTACTTCCAAAAGGTTGAGAGATGCATGACGTGACGCTACCGCCCCCAATTTCTATCGTTTGTTAAAATAAAATTTTATGCAATGCGAAGTAACATAAATGCGAAGCATTTAAAGTATGACAACTCTTAGCTATTGAATGGTTATTATGCGAGTTTATAGGCATAGACTACCAACAGTATAGAAATGTTAAGCATTGTAGGTGGTAGGGGGGGGGGTATCTCAAAACCTATT
>JAJXYA010000276.1 GCA_021780795.1 Bacillota bacterium
CGGTTTTCCAGCTTATTATGATGCTAATGCGAGAAGGCTTCATAGATGGGTAAGAGGAGACTGGCAGCTTATTCCGTATATAATTAGAAAATCACCATTAAATTTAATATCAAGATGGGAAATGGTAGATAATCTTAGAAGAAGTGTTTTAACACCGTCTATAATTTTATTGATTGCAATTTCTTTGTCTATAGCACCAGATAGTATAGATGTATGGCTTAGTTTAATTTTTATTTCTTTAATATGTCCTTGGATTTTTGATGTTACCGAAGTAATTGCTTCGCCCATGAGAGGCATAAGTATTTCAGGTAAAATAGATAGCAACAAATTTGTTTTAGAACAAATATTTTTAATATTTTGTTTTTTACCATTTATGGCTTACAATATGATAGATGCTATATTAAGAACATTGTATAGACTTATCGTAAGTAAAAAGAATATGCTAGAGTGGCAGACTGCTGCTGATGTGGAAGCAAAGAGCAGTAAATCCTTTTTTGGCTACTTATCTTTAATGTGGGTTAGCAGTGTAATAGCTGTTGTAATTGAATATTTAGCTTTTAAAAGGGGTTTTTATATTGCAATTGTTATGGCCCCATCTTGTTTTTTATGGTTTATAAGTCCATATATAGCTTTTTACATTAGCAAGGACATAAAAAAGAAGGAAGTAGCTATTTCGCACATTGAAAAAGATATGTTAAGAGAAATTTGTCGAAGAACTTTTGCTTATTTTGAAGATTTTAATGCTGAGGGTGATAACTTTTTAGCTCCGGATAATTTTCAGGAAGAGCCAGCAAATGGAATAGCTCATAGAACATCACCAACTAATATTGGTATGGGGATTTCATCAAGTTTTGTTGCATATGATTTTGGATATTTAGATATTAAGCAGTTAATATCTAGGTTAGAAAAAACAATTTCAAGTGTCGAAGTTTTAGAAAAATATAAAGGACATCTATATAATTGGTATGATACAAAAAGCAAAGCTCCATTGTATCCTAAATTTATATCTACAGTAGACAGTGGAAACTTAGTCGGATATTTGTGGTTATGTATGAAAGGCTTACAAGATTATTTAAATGAACCAATAATAAATTGGAATAGGATTCAAGGAATTTCTGATACACTAAGGCTTGGAAATGAAGAAATTGAAAAAAAGCTTCAAATAAAAAATTATTTTGATCCAGCAATTTCAGGAATGTTCACTTTAAATAACGATTTAATAGCTTATAAAAAGCTTTTAGCAGACCTTTTAGAATCCTGCGATAAAATAGAAAAAAACAATAGGAATGTTACTTTATACTGGAATAGTAAAATAAGAAGCACTGCACAAGATATAATAAAAAATTTGGAGAAGTTATTCCCTTTTGCAGAGATTTTAGAGGATAGAGAAGCTATGCTTCTAGATAAAGGGGACAGTATAAAAAAAATATATGACAAAATCACTTTGAAAAATGATAGTTTAGAAATTGAAAAAATCATTTCTTCAATAGCTTTAAACGATGATGCTATTAGTGATGATATAAAATGGGTTAACGAGTTGTCAAACCTTATGCTACAATCAAAAACGCAAATTGATGAAATCGTTAATTCAATAAATAACATCTATAATAGATTAAAGGTTATAGCGGATTCAACAGATTTTAAATTATTATTTGACGAAAAAAAGCAATTATTTTCTATAGGGTATGATGTTGAAAAAGGAGAACTCGGTAGCAATTGTTATGATTTACTTGCTTCAGAAGCTAGGCAAGCAAGTTTTGTTGCAATTGCAAAAGGGGATGCTCCTCCAGCCCACTGGTTTAAGCTTGGAAGGGCGATGACATTAATAAATAAAGGTAAAGCATTAGTTTCTTGGAGTGGTACTATGTTCGAATATTTTATGCCTTTAATTATTATGAAAAATTTTGAAGATACACTATTAAATGAAACATATAAAAATGTTTTTAAAGGACAAAAAAAGTATGCTAAAAAAAGAATACTTCCTATTTGGGGAATTTCGGAATCCGCCTTTTATAGTTTCGATGCAGCTAAAAACTATCAATACAAAGCGTTTGGAGTACCAGGAATTGGATTGAAGAATGGATTAAGAGATGAACTTGTAATATCGCCATACTCAACTATACTGGCTATGCAATATGAATTGACGGATAGTATTAAAAATTTAAAAGCTATTATAAAAGAAGGTAAGAGGGGGCTTTACGGATTATATGAAGCTGTTGATTATACAACAGAAAGATTACCTAAAGGTATGTCTAATTGTACTATAAAGTGCTTTATGGTACATCATCAAGGGATGATATTGATGTCTTTAGACAATGTATTAAATAATTTCGTGCTTCAAAAAAGATTTCACAGTATTCCTATTATAAAAGCTACAGAATTATTATTGCAAGAACGTGTACCTAAAAATGTTATTTATGATAGAGAGCCAGCTGTATATAATAACGTTTATAAAAAAGAAGAAGTAAATTATATTTCAAGGCTGTATAATGACCCTAATACGGAAATTCCAGAGACTCATATTTTATCAAACGGATTGTACTCTGTAATGATATCAAACAGTGGAAGCGGATACAGTAAAAAAGAAGAAATGTTCGTATATAGATGGAAGGAAGATGTAACAACAGACGATACAGGACTTTTCTTCTATTTAAAAGATTTAGATGAAGGAAGGGTTTGGAGTGCTGCTTACGAGCCATCAAAAAATAAAGGGGATTCTTATGAAGTTACATTTAGTATAGATAAGGTACAATTTAAGAGAAAGGATAACGTTATAGAAACTCAAACAGAAATAGCTGTATCAAACGAAGATGACAGCGAGGTAAGAACTATAAAGCTTAGAAATTTGGGAGAAGAAACAAAAACTATAGAAATAACCAGTTATTCAGAAATTACCTTGGCACCACAAAGTGCAGATGAGGTTCATCCTGCTTTTAGCAATTTGTTTGTAAGAACAGAATTTGTAGAAAATCCAATCTGTATATTAGCAAATAGGAGGCCTAGGGCAAAAAATCAAAGTAAGCCATGGGTTATGCAACAAATGTATGTTGTTGGAGAGAGTAGTGAAATTCAGTATGAAACCAGCAGAGAAAATTTTATAGGCAGAAATAGAACAGTAAAAGCTCCGAAAGCAATGGAAGAAGGATTAACAAACACAGTTGGAGATGTGCTAGACCCAGTAATAAGTATAAGAATAAAGGCAGTTCTTAAGCCAAATAGTTCATCAGAAATTGTTTTTGTAAATTCGGTTTGTGATTCAAGAGAAGCGGCAATTAATTTAGCAATAAAATATAGTGAATTTGAAAATATTAAAAAAGTATTTGATTATGCAGTAAATGAGGGGAAATCAGAACTTGAGTATCTTCAGATAAAACCAAATCAAGGTAATCTATTTCAAATGATGGCCTCAAAACTTTTATTTATAAACACTATGGTTAGAGCAAGAGAAGATTACATTATAAATTTAAATAGATGTCAAAGAAATTTATGGACTTATGGAATATCTGGAGATTTACCAATAATGCTTTTATTAGTTAAAAGTGAAATGGATTTTGGATTAGTGGAACAAATGTTAAATGCTCATGAATACTTGAATATGAAAGGATTAAAATCGGATCTTGTTATTTTAAATATAAAAACCGAAGTTTATTTACAAAAGTTGCAAAATTCTATATTAGATATTATTAATAAAAACCCTTCAAGAGATAAATTAAATAAACGTGGAGGAATATTTTTATATAATAACACAACGATGGCAGAGGAAGATATAAGCCTATTAATGGCAGTAAGTAGACTTGTAATAGATTCAAGTAAGGGTTTATTAGTAAGTCAAATAAAAAGCAGTATAGTGCTTAATGAAGAAGCAGAAGATTTAAAAATTTTAAAGTCAAAAGAGTATAATAATAAATTTGATTTTCCAAAAGAAGATTTACTTTATTTTAATGGTTATGGCGGTTTTAATTTAAATGAAAATGAATATATTATAAGATTAAAGGATAATAATACACCAGCACCATGGATTAACGTTATTTCAAATAAAAATTTTGGATTTCACGTGTCAGAAGCAGGTAGTGCTTATACTTGGTGTGAAAACAGCAGAGAAAATAAATTAACGCCTTGGTCTAATGACTATGTAACTGATATGTCAGGAGAAGCAATTTATATTAGAGATGAAGAAGATGGTGATGTATGGTGCCCAACAATAAATCCAATCAAGGAAGAAGGAGAATACATTATTCATCATGGTTTTGGATACTCTAGCTTTAAGCATGCAAGTCACGGTATTGTTTCAGAGCTAACAATGTTTGTCCCTATGGAAGAAAATTTAAAAATAATTAGTTTGAAGCTTAAAAATATTTCTGGAGAAAATAGAAAACTGTCAATAACTTATTATGCTCAGCTCGTGTTAGGGGTTGTTCCAAGTCATTCAGCAATGCACATTTATACGGATATAAATTTAGAAAAAAAATATATGTATGCTAAAAACAATTATAGTGAGCATTTTGGAGATTTGTATTCATATATTAAGATAGTTGGTGGAGAACAGCAAAGTTTTACAGGAAATAGAAAAGAATTTATTGGACGTGGTAGAGACATTAAAACACCTTTAGCACTTACAAAAGAAAGATTGACAAATAATAAAGGAGCAGGACTCGACCCATGTATGGCAGAAAATACAAAATTCACCTTAAAATCAGAGGATGAATATACAATATTTATTATTTTTGGTGCAGAAAAGAGTATAGAAGGAATTGAAGAAAGGTTAGAAAAGTATAATAATAAATACAGTATAGTAAAGGAATTTGATAATACTAAAAATTATTGGAAGGGAATGCTTGGCAAAATAACTGTTAAAACTCCTGATGAAACAATGAATATAATGATGAATGGCTGGCTAATGTATCAGGCAATTTCTTGTAGGTTATGGTCTAGAACTGCATTTTATCAATCAGGTGGAGCTTTTGGATTTAGAGACCAATTACAAGATGTAATGCCTCTTAGCTTTATTAAGCCAGAAATGACGAGAAAACAAATTTTAATCAATGCATCTAGACAGTTTTGTGAAGGTGACGTTCAGCATTGGTGGCATCCGATTGTAGATAGTGGAATTAGAACGAGATTTTCTGACGATTTATTGTGGATGCCTTTTGTAACTAGTGATTATATTAAAAATACTGGTGATTACAGCATTTTGGATGAAGAGGTAAATTATATAGAAGATAAGCCACTGAAAGAAGGAGAAGATGAGAGGTACAATATAGCTAAGAAATCTGAAAAGGTTGGAACTGTATATGAGCACTGCATAAAGGCTTTAGAAAAAGGTTTGAAATTTGGAGTTCACAATATTCCTTTAATGGGTAGCGGAGATTGGAATGACGGAATGAGTACTGTTGGAAATGGAGGTAAAGGAGAAAGTGTATGGCTTGGATGGTTTCTATACAGCATTTTAAATGATTTTATAACCATAAGCAAGTTTAAAGAGGATGAATATAGGGCACAAAGATATAGTGAGTTAAGGGACTTTTTAAGAGAAAATCTAGAAAAAAATGCTTGGGATGGAAACTGGTATAGGAGAGCTTATTTCGATGATGGAACTCCTCTTGGTTCTTCAATTAATGATGAATGTAAAATAGATTCATTAGCACAAACTTGGGCAGTAATTTCAAAAGGAGCAGGCTTTGAACGTTCAAAGACAGCTATGAAGTCTTTAGAACAATTTCTAATAAAAGAAGATAGAGGAATGGTTTTACTTTTAACACCTCCTTTTAATAACTCAAACCTAGAGCCAGGTTATATAAAAGGTTACGTACCAGGGGTAAGAGAAAATGGTGGCCAATATACGCATGCAGCTACCTGGGTAATATATGCCTTTGCTAAAATGGGTAATGGTGACAAAGCACATGAATGCTTCAAACTAATAAACCCTATCACCCATACAATGACGCAGCTTGATTGTGCACGATATAAGGTTGAACCATATGTTCTAGCT
>JAJXYA010000085.1 GCA_021780795.1 Bacillota bacterium
TAGAAAAGTGAAAACAACGCAAAATCCAATTTTCACCGTGGAAGGAGCACCCTTAGGAAAGAAAATTGGTATACTCATAAAGAATGCTGATATTCTTAAAAGTACCATGATAAAGCCTAAATAATAAGCGGTATTAATCAATATAACTCCACCTAACCTCCCATATTAGCAATAAGTTCAAATATTCTCGTTGTAAAATCAACAATTGAGTGCAGCATCCAACTACCCATCAATAAGCCAATTAGTGCTACTGCCAGTAACTTTGGCACAAAGGTTAATGTTTGCTCTTGTATTTGAGTAGTGGCCTGAAATATACTTATTATTAGCCCTACTACAGTAGCTACGATTAGAATGGGAGCAGATACTAAAATTGCTGTTTGGATAGCATCTTTTATTACAGATAATACAATGTCCTCTGTCATTTAATTCACCTCAACTAAAACTCATAATCAATGATTTCACCAATAAATTCCACCCATCAACCATAATGAATAACAATAATTTAAATGGGAGAGAAATCATAACTGGTGGAAGCATCATCATTCCCATAGCCATAAGAACACTACCCGTAACAATATCTATTATTATAAAAGGTATAAATAACAAGAATCCCATTTCAAAGGCTCGCCTTAGCTCACTTATTATAAAAGAAGGCACCACTGCATATAGAGGCACTTTATCATAAGTAAGTATAGGTTTTCCATTTTTCATTATTATATTACCTTTTGCATCCACTGCATTTTTAACTGTATCCTCTAATTTACCAACTTCTAAAAAGAGTTTCAAATCCTTCGCTCTGGTCTGTTTTAACATAAAATCCCTCATTGGTTTCGAACCTTTATCAATGGCAACCTGCTGGGTTATTTTATTATTCATATAAGGGGTTAAAGCTTCACTATTAACTTTCTCAAAGGTTGGTGCCATAGTAAAAAATGTTAAAAATAGCGCTAGCCCCATTATGACTTCTTTGGGTATTGCCTGCTGAATTCCAATAGCATTTTTAAATAAGGATAACACTATAATTATTCTTACAAAGCTAGTAGTCATTATAATAAATGAAGGCAATAAAGTAAGTATTGTAAGAAGTACTAATAGCTTAATATTGTCAACATATTCACTTGGCGTATTTGCATTATCAACTGAAATATTAATTTTAGGTATTGGCAATGTTTGTGGAGCCGCATTTACAACTTTTAATGTAACAATTCCCATTATTATCATAGCCAAAGCAAAAATAAACAAGTTTTTATTTTTTCTTTTCATCTTTAACTTCCTTTTTCATAATATGTTTTTTGAACAATTCCTTAGTGTCTTCATATTGAGGAATATGTTTTTTGAATAGTTCTTTCATATCTTCATATTGAGGTATAGCTTTAGTATTTTCAATATTAACTATTTCTTCCTGAGGTAATTCAAATAAAATACTAATTTCCTTTGAACTCGAAGATACAGCATAGGCTTTTTCACCTATCTTTACAACTATAATGCTGTTATCTTTAGATAATGCAATCCGATCTAATATCTTCATATATCTACCATCTTGTAATTTTTGAAGTTTATTTCCGCCATATTTTAAAGATAAATATAATATAAGTAATATGAAAGGTAAAAATACTAAAATCTTTAAAAGCAGTATCCAAAATTCTCCGTCTACCATTATTTCACCTACTGTACCAATATATCGTTAAAATATATATGGGAAATTTTGCCTTTCGTTAAAACTGGATTTATGCTGGCAATTAGCTCATTTTTTATAGTATCCACACCTGTAGCACTAAAGTCCGTGGTTTTTTTCGCTCTAAGAGAAGTGTTTACTACATCCCTAATAATTGGTTTTTTTGCTTCTAATTCCGTAGTTAACGCTTCATTCTCTTCGTACCCAATAAAAACCTTCACCTTAAGATAACGTCGTCCATCCTCATCTGAAAGATTTACTAAGAATTCATCTAATGAATAAGTTAGCTCAGGAACTTCCTCAGCTTTAGCAGATTTAGCCGTAGTACTTGATCCGTTTTTACCAGCAAAATACATACCTCCAAAGGCTGCTCCTCCTACTATAATTAAGGACAATAGTACTATAATAATTATTTTAAAAATATTCCCTTTGCCTTCTTTGTTTCCTTTTTTTGTTTTTTCGCTCATTTCTTTGTAGCCTCCCTTTCACATGCAACAATTAAAATATTTACACTCCTATTTAAAGCTCTATTTGCATTATTATTAGATGCAATAAGTTGAAATTCATCACAAGCTACAAATATGAATCGCTTTGGATGAGCTTACCCTTTGATACCAACAAAATATTCAAGTAGATTCAAGGCTCTAGTAGAAGATATTTGCCAATTATTTTTATATTTATAATTACTAATTATTGTATTATCAGTATGCCCCTCTATGGGGATATCATTAGGAAAAGTTGATATTAGACCATTTATTAAATTTAAAATTGCTTTACTTTTATTTATTATTTCGGCTTTCCCATGACATCCTAACCTATAACTCACTATTAAATATCTTCCTCTTATACCTTAGTATTTCCTCTATTACTTCCTCTGTACTCTCAAGCACAATGTATTTCCTACCATTTGTTAAAGTTATTAAGGTTTCTGGTACTATTTCAATTTTCTCTATAATTTCAGCATTTAAGATAAATTCTTTATTATTTAAGCCCGTAAGTTTTATCATAAGACCTCCTGTATTCCTTATAAGCACATAACAATTATCAATTGTTATGCCTCCTATGATCTGTTATATAAATAACTTTAAAGAAATTTGGTAAGTCTCAAATACTTGTAGCATTTGAGACTTATTGCAAATTTCATATTTTTAAACTATCTCTTTAGATTTAGTATATCTTGTAATATTTCATCCCCAGTAGTAATAGTCTTCCCAGCTGCCTGGAAGGCCCTACTTGTAACTATCATATCTGTAAACTGTTCAGATAAATCAACATTTGACATTTCAAGCATTCCTTGAAGCATATCTCCATAACCTTTGCCGTTATCTACAACAGCTGTTGTTCCTGCCATAGAATCAACTTCACCTTTTCCTGTTCTCATTACTGCAACTCCAGAGTTAGAGGTGTTTTGTAATATATTTCCCCCTACTTTAGAGAGTCCTGCTGGATTCTTAAATGAAGCTACAGCAATTTGTCCAAGCGCTGCTACTTTACCATCTTCTAAAACAGCTTTTATCATTCCATCTTTTTCTATAGAAAAAGTTCTAATTCTTAAAGTTTTTGTTGCATCACTAGGATCTGTAATTTTTTCTGGTATAACAAGAGGAATTAGCATTGGCTCTGTTTTTAAACTTTGACTATCTGCATCAGCATAGTTTAGAACGGGCTTACCAGTAGCATCATAATCTAAACTTGTATTTGTTGCATCACTAACAGCATATCCCAATACTCTTAGTCCATCAGAGTTTAATAAATTACCTTCATTATCTAATGTTAGAGCTCCGTCTCTTGTGTAAAGCAAATTCATTCCATTAGTAGAATCTACTGTATTGTCAGTTTTTAAAAGCACCCCCGCAGCAGTTACACCTGTAGCTGCCGTTCCAACTGCAGCTGAACCTATAGGTGTTAATCCTTTACCCAGCAATAAATACCCTTCACCATCCATTGCAACATCTAGGTTTCTAGATGTTGGCTGCATCATACCTTGGCCTACCATAGTATCTATTCCTGCAACTTGTACTCCCAGACCTACTTGCCTTGGATTAACTCCACCCTGATTTGCTCCTGGAGCTAAAGCTTGAGAAACTGTTTGGCTTACCATATCTTGAAATCTAACTCTCGAACCTTTAAAAGCTGTAGTTCCAACGTTAGCTATATTATTTCCTATAACGTCTAATTTAACCTGATTTGCTTTCATTGCACTTATTCCAGCATATAATGATCTTAACATAATATTACCCCCATTTTTTTAGTTTTTTAGCTAAATTCCAATAGTGATATAATGTAATTCTAATTTTTAGTAATCACTTTGCTTCTGTCCTTCCACAAAGTTAAGCTTCCTCAAAGGTCCAGCTTATATCATAACTACACTATCTATATTGGTTATTATACTTCCTTCGCTTTGTTTTTTATCTAAAGCGGTAATTACAGTCCTATTTTTAATACTGGTTATCAAGGCCATATCTTTATATAATATTAAAGATTGTTTCGAACCCTTACTGTCAGCCATATTTATTCCTTCATTAATCTTCTTCATATCAGCGTCATCGAAATCAATGTTTCTGCTATTAAGCCTTTGTGCTGCATGAGAGGATATGGTGAAACATTCCTCTTTTTTTATCTCTTTATCTAAAATTTTGTTGAAAGTATTTTTTTCTTTATTGAAGAAATTATCTTCTTTATTAATTTTGTTGTTTTTATTTTGCAAACCCACATCAGAGTATTCAGTAAAGTCCACCATTGAGTACAGTTTGCCATTTACCACTCTATAAGACATATTGAGCATCACCTTACCATCTTAATTAATTACTTCTTTTCTTCTACCTTTGAGATGTCTCCATATTTTATATCCTTAGTGTATTCCTGGCCATTTTCTTGCCATGCAATAGTAAGATTGATTCCATTTGCATCTTTAAAGACACCTTTTACTATCCCCCCATAAACGTTACCATCTGCTGAAGGTGTTGTTTCAACTTGTTTTCCCATTAAACTTATTGCAGCTGAAAATCCCATATTCCCATTTAAATAATCTAGTCTATTATCTGGTGTATCTATAACGTCCGATATTGTATCAGCAGGGAAGTTCTTTATAGATCCATCTGAAAGTTGTACTGCTAAGTTGGTTGCACCCGATTCTTTAAAAACAGCTTTAACAGTGCCTCCATATTGTACTCCTTTTTCATCGTAACTACTGAAGGCTACCATCTTACCTACTAAAGAAGAAGAATTTGAAAAAGCCACATTGTTATTTAAATTAGTCATTTGCTCTAGTCCTGCAAATTGAGCCATTTGAGCTACGAATGCTGTACCATCTTGTGATTTAGTTGGGTCTTGGTTAGAAAGTTCTGCAGAGAGTATTCTTAAAAAAGAATTCTTGTCCATTTCTTGACCTTTCTTTACAATTGCAGTTCCTCTTGTAGTTGCTCTGGCTGAACTCGCTTGTTCTGTGCTTGAAATTGCAGTTGTTACATCAGTTGCCATTCTTATCACCCCTTAAAGATTGATTTGTCTATGGATTTAATTAAACAAATTTATTAACTTGATTTTCTTCTATTGAATAGTTATTGTTTGCTGAAGTATCGTCTTCATCTTCAACCATATTTATCTTTGAGTTGCTATTTTGTCTTTCGTTGTTATTTTTCTCATTGGAGTCCTTATTAAAAAAGGTTGAATCCTCATAAATATTTATATCTAAGCTTTGAATTTTAATATCCATATTTTTTAACTTATCACTAATATCCTGAATATTATGATTTAATAAATTAAAAGTGTCCTTATTTTGAGCTGATATATTAGCCTTCATGATTCCACTTTCCATTGTAAGCTTTATTGTTATTTCTCCAAGTTCTTTAGGATTCATTTTTACCGTTAAATCCTTAATATTATTAATTTCCATAAATTTTATATTTTTAATTATATCTACTTGAAAATTATTTTTATCAATAACTAAATTTGGAATTTGTACTTTAGATGTGTCTACTGTCTTTACAGTTTCGAACTGATTCATAAAATTAACTGCTTTAGATATTTTCATTTCATCTTTATCTTCTCCAAGCAAATTATTAAGAAATTTCTCTTCAGAAGAACTTTTTCCTGAAAATTTATTATCACTTCCAGTATCACTGGAGCCTTGCATTTGATTTTTAGGAAGAATTTCAGATGATACCTTTGTGTTTTGTTCTATTACCTTTTTTAGCAGATTATCTTTTATTGATTTATCCTCACTATTTCCGCTAACAGTTTGGAAACTAGGAACTTTTAATAAATTCAAATTTGCCTTTATGTCATTAACTCCAGTAGTTATTTTTTGT
>JAJXYA010000172.1 GCA_021780795.1 Bacillota bacterium
AATATTTGTGGTTGTAATTGTCAACTTTTTTCCAGTCAATTGATATAATTCTAGCATTGTCGGAATTTTTTCATACTTTGTCATAATCATTTCTCTAACACATTCTATTATTGAATCGATATTAAATAGACCAAAGTCTTGAAGTATGGTCATTATATTTAAAACTGGAATCGCAAACTTTTGTTTATATATACATGAAAAAATATCCCAGGGAGTATAGTCACACATTAATAGAGTGCATATAATACTACCTACCGATGTTCCAACATACTCTTTTACATATTCATTAGAGAATCGTCCTTGGTCTTTGTAATAGTCTATCACTCCTAAATGGGCGATACCCTTTACTCCACCCCCACTCAATACCAATGAATCAAATAAAAATTTTTCTAGTACATTATTTTCATTAGAATTACACAATTCCAAACTAGAGTCTATAGTGTGTTGATCGATTATATTAGAATCCAGATCATCTAGTTCTGTTTTTGAAAACTCTTGCCATCCATCTTGGTCTACTGCCAGGTCGACCGCCATTTGTTTCTTGTATATTTTTTTTAACTAGATAATTATAATGCATATATATAATGAATACCCTAGTAGGAGTCGTAATTCTATTCATAATGATATTCATCCTTGTACTGGTATACAATAATAACAATGTACCCAAGTACCAGGTAGTAGAGGAATATGGAGGTGGCCACGGGGGAGGTGGAGGACACGGAGGAGGAGGTTGGCACGGCGGGTGGCACAGCGGAGGAGGCTATCGCCACTCTGGACGAGGATGGAATTGGGGTTATTGGGGAGCGGCTCCATATTACGACTATGGGTACTATGGACCTTATTATCTAGACTATAACGGTCTCTACTCTGACGACCCTTGTGGATGCTATACCCAATATGCAAAATCCCCCAAAGGCGAGATTGAACGAAAAGCAGATTTATACAATTGCATTGACAAGTGTTACAAGTAAATACTTATAATTTTTTACCTAGTAAAAAAAGTTAGCAATTTTTTATGTAAAAAAAATCTAACACCGATATTGTGGATAGAGTGGGATGGGTGTAGGGCATGACATTTGTGTCGAGTAGGCATGAGTGGGTCTGACCATTGGATTTTGGCGTACAAAAGAATGAACCGCCTGAGACATGTTTTTACAAGGGAGCTCGCCGAATGGATACTGATACAATCCATCACACTGACCAGTCCCATTTGGATTGTACAAGAATACATTTTTGTAACATTCACTTTGATCTATATATGGAGTCCCAAATGGGCGAACTCGGTTACCATTTCTATCTACCCATATTTCCATTAACAAAGAACAATATTTTATTTTTTTGAGAATACATGGAACGTTTTGAGAAACAAAAATTAATTTTTGTGTAACAAAAAATGTAATTCGAAGAATTAAAGAGTACTAGATTTTATATAATGACCGAGGCCGTTTACAAAAACGATCTGGTTGCAATGATGAATATTTTTGATGTCAATAATAATAATGTATCACAATTGCAAAATCAAATAACAAACGAATTTACAGCCGAGCTGGTCTATCGTAATCTTGCTTATATTTGTCAACAGCCTAGATTTAATTTTCAGGGTCTTGCAAAATATTGTTTGGCGAGTGCCAACGAGGAACGAGCTCATGGAGAGACAATACTGACATGCCTAGATAATTATCTTTCAACCAAATTTTCTCTACAACTTGTCAACTATGATCCAATGAGAATAAATTCTGAACTAGTACCAGAATATATGAATTCTAGCCAGAATCGTGATCTATTGATAAGCAGAGAAAAATTGGCTGTTATCGATGGTCTTACCTGCTCCACGATAGGATTTGATTGGGAAGAGTGTAGCAGTGATAAACAAGATATGGCAAGATATGAAAAGTTTTTTATCTATATAGTATTATTGGGAGAGGTATTGATTCTAGAACACAAGGTTTTGAGTAAACTATCTGCAATCAAGACATCAAATAGATACTTTGAAGATTTACTAGATGATATGATTAAAGAACAGTACGAATCAATAGCCAAGATTGTTGGCATGTTTAACAAGGCCAGGTCATTTAGTGACAATATTTATCTATATGATTCCACATTGTGAAATAATGCTACCCATTGTAAAGAAATTTTTATTCCATAAAAATGTAAAAAAATGTTACCCATTGTGAAAAAAGTTTTTATGGAATAAAAATGTAATCTTTTTTACTCGAGTAAAAAATCCTAATGTGAAATGCATTTTCTCATAATAACGCGAGTAGGTTTTGCAGGTACTCTGTCCTTAGCCGTCAATTTTACCAATTTTTTCTCTATGGCCTCTTCCTTGGAATGGTCATACTGTCTATAGGCGACACTATTCCAATTTTTACCATACATTCTATCCAAATATTTTGTGGCCATTTTGGGTACATAGATATCAAAATCGCCAAATGGCATAATCTCTAGATTTTTTATCTGTGATTCTCTATACCATTCTTTGGGCCATGTATGTCTGGCATCTGGTTCAGATTGTTTATATATTCCACGGTATAGTCTAAAAGTAAAAAAATCAATATTGGGAAAAGAGTAATTTTCACCTCGAATATTTCTTCTACCAATTTTTACCATTTTGTATCCAAACCAAGTCTTGACAAATTGATATCCACATTTTTTAAACTGGCCTGATATCGAGAGAATTTTTTTTATACTTGATACTGTCACACCAAAATCGACGTCATCATCCCATGGTATTATACCTTTATGTCTTTGAGCTCCGAGTATGGTTCCTCCTATCGCCCAAAATTTTATATTATTAGCATCTAGTATCCTTTTGGCATCAAATGTCATTTGGTACAAGAGCTTTATTACAGATGGTTTGGTAATCGCCAATTTCATTATATTAATGAAAGATTTTTCACAATAGATAGAATTTTCACTGTGTGAAAAATTTATTTTCATCTAGTATATGAGGCGAGTAAAAAGTGCAATCACATTCAATCAAATATTATATTGTGACAATTGTTGTTCGGGTTTTAATGTACATGATTATCTGGTACTAGATGGAAAAAATTATCGATTTCGTTCATCATTATTATGTGACTTTTGTATTGAAAAATGCTTTGCTTTTTTAAAGATTGATACAGGTCTAAAACATAACCCATCCCCTGATGAAAAACTGTATATGACGGATTATAGTTAGATAAAATTTAACCTTTTACACTAGTAAAATTTTTTTTCACTTTGTAAGAATAAAAAAAAGAGTATGCATTTTTTAATGATTATTAGTAATGAGTCAGATAGATGAGAATAATATTATTAATCTAGATGCATTACATAACATTCCTCTATCCGAATTGGAATATATTGCTTATAGATTACAGATTCCTTTTCGGCCTCCTCTTACCGAGGAGGATAGGGAAAATATTATATCTGATATCATATCTCTATCCTCTTCATATTCTACAGATGTTGAAGAATTGAAAAATAGGCGTCATCAATTACGTAAAGAAAAACTGGGTGAATGTAAAGAAGATTCTACTCTAGTCGGTGATGATGTCGATCTACTCAGTGATATGGAACTAGTATTTATTCCAATGAGAGATAGACCTGGTATATTTTGGTGTTTTGACCGAGTCCAAGACGTTCCTAATTTGATCCGGGATGGATTTAATCCGTATAATCGACAAGAATGGAATAAAGAAGAATTGGAAATATTACGTAAATCTCAAACTGTTCCTTTTCCTAGATTATCCGAACGAGATCTAGAAAGGCAAGAGATAAACAAGGTATACGAGGACTTATTCAAGGGGAGAAAACAAGAAACAAGGACAGTTGATATATTAAAAGAAAAATCAGAAGAGTTGGAAAAAATAATCGAAACAGAGAATCCCTATGCAGTAGGCACATTAAATCTCATATTAAATAATAGTAACTTGGATAATTTACAATTATTACTTTATAATTTGACATGGGCAAAGGAACTTGAAAGTACAGAACTGCGAGATGCCAAAATAGAGACAGTTGATCATTTAATAAAATGGTACAAATCAAGAGAGGATAAAAGAGTTGCAAGTCATTATATAGGAGTAATTCTCAATGAAGTATATGAAATGGTACGAGATAAACTAACACCCCAAGAGTATAGAATAAAAAAGGAGCAAGAGGGAGAGGAAATGACATACAGATCAGATGAAGAGACGATAATAAAATATTGGCCAAATAATAGAAAAAGATCTGAGTGTGAATATATAAATGGTATATTAAATGGCAAGTGTACAACATGGTATGAAAATGGTCAAGTTAATGGCATATTATATTATAAAAATGGAGAACGTGATGGAGAATATAAAAAATGGTACAAAAATGGAAATCCTGAAATCGATAGTTATTATAAAAAAGGTAAATTGGAGGGCGTATATAAAGAATGGTACGAAAATGGAAAACCCGATTTTGAGAGTTTTTATAAAAACGGTAAATTGGATGGAATATATAAAGAATATGACCTTGATGGAAAACTCAAAAAAACTATAATGTATAAAGACGATAAGATCAACGGCAAGTATAAAGAATGGTATCCAAATAGAAATATATATATCCATTGTTTTTATAATAATGATGAAAAAGACGGGGAGTATAAAGAATGGTATCCAAATGGAAATATATTTATCCATTGTTTTTATAAAAACGGGAAATTAGACGGAGGGTATAAAAAATGGCATTCAAATAAATCTCCTTATATTCATTGTTTTTATAAAAATGGAGAAAAAGATGGCAAGTATAAAGAATATGGCCTTGATGGAAAACTCAAAAAAACTATTATGTATAAAGACGATGAAAAAGATGGAGAGTATAAAGATAGGTTTCCAAATGGAAATATATATATCCATTGTTTTTATAAAAACGAGAAATTAGATGGAGAGTATAAAGAATGGCATTCCAATAAATCTCCTTATATTCATTGTTTTTATAAAAATGGAGAAAAAGATGGCGAGTATAAAGAATGGCATTCAAATGGAAATATATTTACCCATTGTTTTTATAAAAATGGAAAATTAGATGGAGAGTATAAGAATATGCATGAAAATGGTAAAATATATATCCATTGTTTTTATAAAGATGGAAAGATAGAAGGAGAGTATAAAGAATGGTACGAGAATGAGAAACCAGGTATTAAGAGCTTTTATAAAAATGGTGAATTAGATGGAGAATTTAAACAATGGTATCCAAATGGAAATATACTTGTTCATTGTTTTTATAAAAACGGGAAATCAGATGGAGAGTATAAAGAATGGAATGAATATGGTAATCTTGAGATACATGACATTTATAAAGACGGCCAAGTGATCAAAATTATGATTCCTCATACTGTCGAAATGTTAGACTTAGCCTACTAGATAATGTTTTATCTGGCGGTATGCAATGGCTCCAAATATCATTTGTTGGAGGGTTCATTACATACATACTACCAGGTTCAAGTGTCAATGTATGTTGTTTCTTTTTGACACAATATTTATTACATCCAAATACCAATGTTCGAGTCTCTCCTAATGATATTCCACATATCGTTGTACCAGCAACCATTTCCTTGTCTCGGTGGGGCTTTATTCCATACTTGCCAGATGGATACCTACCAATGGCGCACACTGTATACTCTTGACCGGTCAGTTTACTAACCAATTTTCTTAGCCTATCTATTCTAGGCATCTTGGCCCATGGAATGACAGGTCTAGAATTCTTTTTATCTCGATATGCAACTGTATACTTTAATCCTTCATCTCCAACAAAATATACCTGTCTCCTATAATTTACAAAATCAAACCTTGACATTATATCATTTACCAATTTTTCCTGAAAGCTAGACGTAATAATTTTTGAATAAAAATCAACATTTAACCCCCAGTCATATATACCAGTCTTTTCCTTGTAACCCTCTGCCTTCATTAAAAGATGGGAAATATTTGGCAGGAAATTCAC
>JAJXYA010000229.1 GCA_021780795.1 Bacillota bacterium
AGAGTCAATACTAAATGTGATATCCATGAGTTCAACAGATATAACAGTTCCCCAAAAACCCTTTTGAAGTGAATCATTTACGCCGTCCTCATCTTCATCTTTATTTCTAAAATAATCCCATACCATATACAGTAAATAACCACCTGCAATTAACTTAATCCACCATATTTTTATTAGGAAAGTACCAATTCCGATAGCAAGAAATCTAAATAGGTAGGCTCCCCATATACCATATAGTAGTGCTTTTTTTTGCTGCTTTTGCGGTAAATGTCTTACCATTACAGCTAATACTAATGCATTGTCAGATGAAAGTAGGGCTTCCAATACAATTAAACTAAATATTATCATCCAATTAGCTGGATCAGATAAAGTTGTTATAATGACCTGTAAATTAAAAAAATTACTGTAATTATTTAAGACTCCTGTAAAAAAACTCATATTGAATACCTCCATCTTTTTACTTTAGTTAATGAATATTATTTACTTTTTTTATATAAACGAAAATGCCTGACTGACAAAACTATTAAAAATAGAGTGGAGACACTGATTATTATAACCACAACAAGAGAACGGTATCCTTGTGAAAGCTATAATTTAAAGTGTGGAAATGTATATAAACCTCTTGGAAAGATCTAAAGGTTTTTTATAAGTAAAATTAAATACTTTATATGACTTCTTAGGAATTTCCTTGGGGCTTTTTTACTTGAAGAAATGCAAATCATTCTAGAAATATTAACAATGAATCTAATTTTGTTGGTGAAGTATCCCAATCTGGAAATAAGGGAAGAATTTTTTTGAAAAGAGAATATATTTCAAGAATAAGCCGAAATACATTCATTTTACTTCCAAATAGAACAAAAACTGTCGAATTATTCCGGGTTTTTTAGAAGGTATCGTAGGTTTTGTCAAATTAGTGCATTTTCTTTATGAACAAAATATATACATTTTAAATTTTTGTTGGTACAATTATGGTGAAAATATTCTAAAAATGATGATTGCACATTGTTGGTTTGATAATTAACAAACAAAGTTTTTGTTTTATTAATCCAGTAAGTAATGCTTTTATTATGTAGGAATATAATTAAAAATACAAATGTATAGGGGGAACTATAAATGAACAAGAGATTAAAAGCAACGAGCTGTGCATTAGCAGTTATGTTAGCACTATCAATTACAACTGTAAGTCCAAAAGTTGGACCTTTTGGTTTAGATGCTGTTTCAGCAGCTACTGGTGCAGCTCCAACTCCGACTCCGGCTAAACCTACACCAAGTAAACCGTCTACACCAAGTAAATCAACTTCATCAACTAAGTCAAATACATCAACTAAGTCAGGTTCATATAGCACATCAACGAATTCAACTGGCTTACTTAGATTTAATTCAGTAGGTAGCAATGTAAAACTTCTACAAACTGCTCTTAACAATAAAGGGTACAAGCTTGCTGTTGATGGTATTTTTGGAAAACTAACTTTAGCTGCAGTAAAAAACTTTCAAAGTAAGAATGGTCTAAGTGCAGATGGATTAGTTGGTCCAGCTACTCTTGCAAAAGTAAATGCAAAACCAGTTAAACCTACACCAGTTAAACCAAAGCCAGTTACTCAACCAACAACAAAAGGTAATGTTACCGTTACAAAAGCTGACACTCAACTAACAAACACTAAAATTATAGGAAATGTTACTGTTTCAGCAGCAAACTTTACTATGTCAAAGAATGCTAAAGTTGAAGGAAATGTATATTTTACTACTCAAGAAGCTAAAGATACATTTAAAATAGATGCTACTAGTTCTATAACAGGAACAAAAGTATTAACACAATTAGATGCTGTAACAACTGCTTCTATAGTAAGAACTGAAGCTGACCTTCAAACTGCAATAAGCACAAAAGGTGGATGGATTACTGCTATTCTAAATGATATAAAGACTACAAAAGAACTCGTTTTAGATGGCGATTTCATGAATAAAAAAACTCCACCAGCTTCAGCACGTAAACTAGCTCTTTATTCACAAGATGATAAGCATGTTACAACTCGTAAATTTACTTTAACTGCTCCAAAATTAACAATTAAGAGTCCAGATGCTAATATTACAAAAGGAACTTTTAAGGGTGATGTTTATGTTTCAGCAATAAACTTCCAGTTAATAGATGCTAGAGTTGAAGGAAATGTATATTTCACTACTCAAGCAGCTAAAGATTCATTCAAAATGGATGCTACTAGTGTTATAACAGGAAAACAAATACTATCTGAAGTAGATGCTGTAACAACTGCTTCTATAGTAAGAAATGAAGCTGACCTTCAAACTGCAATAAGCACAAAAGGCGGATGGATTACTGCTATTCTAAATGATATAACTACTACAAAAGAACTCGTTTTAGATGGCGCTTTCATGAATAAAAAAACTCCACCGGTTTCAGCACGTAAACTTGCTCTTTATTCACAAGATGATAAGTATGTTGTAACTCGTAGATTTACTTTAACAGCTCCAAAATTTACAGTTAAAAGCCCAGATGCTAATATTTCAAAAGGTATTTTTGTAGGAGACGTTTATGTTTCAGCAAAAAACTTCCAATTAATAGATGCTAAAGTTGTAGGAAATGTATATTTCACTACTGCTGAAGCTCAAGATTCATTCAAAAAGGATGCTACAAGTTCTATAACAGGAGTACAAGAATTAAAAACTAACTAGTAATTAGTCTTGTTACTTAGGAATGTTTCAAAATAAAAAATAGTGCCGAATTTATTTTCGGCACTATTTTTTATTTTGAAGATAATAATTTATCTTAGGAGCTTCCAAGGCTATTTCTTTTCGAGACTACCTTCAACTAAATATTTCATTATTTCAAAATCACTCATATTAGGGTATGTTTCTTTTATACCCATTCTAAGTACTTCAAGATAATTATCACAAGGGTTATGGCGTGGTCTTGTATTTTTGTTAGTAATGGTAACAATTTCAACTCCATTGTAATCACCTAAGGAAAGACTCTCATTATACCAATCTACCTCACGTCCCTCTTGACGTGAAATATCTTCAAACTGTTCTCCTGTAACCAGGTACATTCTACCTAAAGTTTGCCCTCTACTTTGAGTATCTAAAAATGCAATTCCGCCAGTTCCCCAAGGAGAACTTTCATTGCCATAATACATTTTATAAGGAATAGTTACTGGTCTTGTATCCTTTGGTATTGATTTATTCCTGCAACCTTCATAATCTACTCCATTAAATTTAGACTTTCCACCTTTAATATAAACTAGCAATCTTTCGTAAATCAGATTAGAACCGTAGCTAGCATACCAAACATAATCTCTTCTGCTTAAGGCTCTATTAGGCTCATTTTCACAACTAATTTTAACAGTTTTTGAAGCATCCTTATTATAAACATAGACATATGCTTCTTGAACCACGTCATCATCAAGCTCACTAACTACTTTAATTAATTTTCTAGTAAATAAATTTGATTTTGATTCAGATATATCTAGCTTACATAAGGTGTTATTATCCACGATATACATCTCACCGCGAACCTTATCAATTTCATTTTGAGCTATTAGAGGATAATTACCAAAATCATATATTTGGAAACCGTCAGCTACAAAATATCCTGCAAATCTAGCATCTGATAAGAAATTCTCATGATTAGTATTTCCTTTCATAAGCGCTCCATAAACAAAAAGTCTTACTTTATCATTATTTTCTAATTGAACATTTTTTTCTGGTGTTTGCAATTTATCCGTCATAATAGCATCCCTCCATAAAGTAGTATTTCTAATATTAATTAAATTATAACACTTTAATTAATTTAATTGTGAAAAGAATATGAATATTTAAACAAAAAAGTTAAAAAAAGTATGATTTTAATTTTTTTCTATGTTAAATAGTAAAGAAATATCATAATCCTTTCTATCTATATTATAAAATATTGGTTGAAATATACTTGTTTTAGCATTATCATATAGTTAAATTCCAATTGATGTGCTATTTGATATATTATTCATAATGGCCAATTGCTAAATATTTTAAATATATGGATTTAAAAGGAGTAAGGGAGGGATAATAATGAGCGTAACAGGGTTAGAAAGAATTTGTCCCCTTTGTGGAAAGGACAATAATTGTCAGCATGGTGAAGGTGGATGTTGGTGTGACACAGTTAAAGTTCCTAAGGCTGTGTTAGATTTGGTTCCTGAGGATAAAAAGGGTAAGGCTTGTATATGTAAATCTTGTTTAGAAAAGTATCAGAAATAGATAGATTATTATAAGCTAAAATTAGTGAAAAATCACATGCAGAGGGGAGGCAAAAATTGCCTTCCATTTTTATATGGGAAGAACAATGTAAGGGGAAAGTAAAGATATGAATACTAAAAAAAGGTATAGATTGTTTATATTTATAATGCTTATATTTATTTTAGAAGGTTGTAGTTATGCTACAAAGGGCTTAAAGGAAGAACCAAAGATTAAATCTGGTAAAGATGTAACCTTTTACATTACAACAGATACACATTACTTATCTAAAGATTTAACTGATAATGGAGCTGCTTTTAATAAATTTGTTTTAACAGGAGCAGGAAAGCAGATAGGTTATATGGATGAAATTTTAAACGCATTTACTAAGGAAGTTAAAAACAAGAAACCGGATATTCTAATTATCAGCGGTGACCTGACGAGCAATGGAGAAAAGAAAAGCCATGAGGACATTGCTAAAAAATTAAAGGATATAGAGAAAGATGGCACTTCAGTTTATGTAATCCCGGGAAATCATGATATTCTAAATCCTTGGGCCAGAGGCTTTAAGGGAGATAAGCAATATGTTACAGATAGTATAAGTGCTAAAGATTTTAGTGAGATTTATAGTGAGTTTGGTTATAAAGAAGCCATTTCAAGGGATAAGAATACACTAAGTTATCTTGCAATGCCCTCTGAGGATGTGTGGCTATTGATGCTAGATACTAATCAATATAAAAACAATTCTAGTATTGGGTTTCCAGAGACTGACGGCCAAATTACTGAGGAGACTTATGAGTGGATAAAAAAATGTAGCACTTTGGCTAAAGAAAAAGGTGCAAAAATAATTACTGTGATGCATCATAGTTTGCTAAATCATAGCGACGTAATACAAACGGGATATACTTTAAATGATAATAAAAAGGCTATTGATGTATTTCAAAGTAATAAATTAGATTTAGTATTAAGTGGACATATTCATATTCAAGATATAAGCTCATATAAAAAGGATACAGATCCAATGTATGATATTGCTACAGGTTCATTAGCTGTGTATCCACATCAATATGGCATTCTTAAATACTCCATTAAGTATACTACCTTTCGCTACAGTACATCAAAGGTAGACGTTGAGGGCTTTTCAAAAGGGGCAGGAATAATAGATAAAAATATTAATAATTTTAGTGAGTATTCAAAGAGATTTTTTGGAGACCTAGCTTATGATATGGCCTATAAACAATTGATTAAAGAGGGTACATATTCAAAGGATGAGATAAAGTCAATGTCTGAAACTATGAGGACATTAAATTTAAGATATTTTGCAGGAACAGAAGATTTAAATTCAAAGGATGTAATAAATTCGGAAGGTTTTAAATTATGGTCTGAATCATCTCAAGGGTTTTTTAAGAAATATATTTTGAGTATATTAAAGGATAAGGATACTGATGATAATAACTTGAAGATTCAAATACCTAGTAGAAAACCTTAATATTGGCTAATTATTAGATTAAATCATCATCTGCGAAGCTGTTCATCTTCTTCGAAGCGGCAATATTAACAACTTTGGAAGCAGATTTAGGTTGCCACCAAAGCAAACTTCCTAGGCTGAGCAACTGCCACTTATAGAAGATGGCAGACTTGAAGCTTTCCAAACGTTGTTAAAACAAAAATAGTCCTCTGCTCTATAATTTTAATAGCAGGGGTCTATTTTTCTTTTTTTTATCAA
>JAJXYA010000038.1 GCA_021780795.1 Bacillota bacterium
ATACTCTTAATTGTTGTGAGTGAAATATAAAAAACATTTTAATATAATAGAGTTTTATTTTACAAGAAGAAACAGCCGTTTCTCACCTAACAGTAATGCTAGTTAGGTTAATTAGTAATTTTAATTGTTACTATTAAGGACGGCATTTGTCGTCCTTTTAATTATTTGAATATATAAATTTTCTAAATACACCTAGGAGGTGAAAATTATTAGTAAAAACAAAGATTTCATGATGAATGAAGAAATAAGAGACAGAGAGATAAGAGTTATTGGAGATGATGGCTCTGCCTTAGGTATTTTGAATACTAAAGACGCTTTAAAGCTTGCTGAAGAAAAAGAACTAGATTTAGTTATGATGTCACCTACTGCAAAACCGCCAGTATGTAGAATAATGGATTTTGGTAAGTTTATCTATGAACAACAGAAAAAAGATAAAGAAGCTAAAAAGAAGCAGAAGGTTGTCAATATTAAAGAAATAAGATTAAGTGCAACAATAGAAGACCATGATATCGCAATTAAGGCTAGCAATGCTAAAAGATTTTTGTTAGATGAGGATAAGGTAAAGATAACTGTAAGATTTAGAGGAAGAGAAATTGAAAACTCAAAAGTAGGACATAAGATATTAAACTCTTTTGTAGAAAAAATCGGTGATGTTTATATTGTTGAAAAACCAGCGAGACAAGAGGGAAGAAATATGATAATGATTTTAGCTCCTAAAAGAGCATAACCGAGAGGAGGAATTTTATTATGCCTAAAATGAAAACACATAGAGGCGCAGCAAAAAGATTTAAGAAAACAGGTTCAGGTAAATTGAAAAGAGCGAAAGCTTTCAAAAGCCATATATTAACAAAGAAAAGCTCAAAAAGAAAAAGAAACCTTAGAAAAACTGGATATGTTTCAACAACTCAAATAAAAGCAATGAAGAAATTGTTACCATATCTATAATTGAATGGTGCTTAGGAGGTATATTAAATGGCAAGAATAAAGAGAGCAATTAACTCTCGTAAAAAACATAAAAAAATATTAAAGCTTGCAAAAGGCTACTATGGTGGAAAAAGCAAGTTATTTAAAACAGCTAATGAGTCAGTAATAAGAGCACTTAGAAATGCTTATGTTGGAAGAAAATTAAAGAAAAGAGATTTTAGAAAACTTTGGATAGCTAGAATCAATGCTGCTTCAAGATTAAGTGACCTTTCATATTCAAAATTTATGAATGGAATGAAACTTGCAGGCATAGATATTAACAGAAAGATGCTTTCTGAGATTGCTATAAATGATCCAAAAGCTTTTGCTGAATTAGTAGAAGTTGCTAAAAAACAATTACAAGCTTAAAATTAATATAAATGTAGCCTTTAGGCTACATTTTTTATTGTATTTTTGACAAATATCCTTTACGTGATATAATTAGTAATATATCATTATTGGCAAAATTTAGAGGTGAGTAATTTGAAATTAGATATTAAAGCCCTTAAACTGAAAACTAAATATACTCCTGTTCAGATCCTTGCAATAGGTTTTGCTATAGTAATATTTACAGGTGCAATACTTCTCAGCCTTCCTATAGCTTCACAAAATGGCGAAACCACGCCTTTTATAGATTGTATATTTACCTCTACATCTGCTGTGTGCGTTACAGGTCTAGTAACCGTGGATACGGGAACCCATTGGACCTATTTTGGTAAAACAGTAATAATGTTACTTATACAAATAGGTGGACTTGGATTTATGTCTGTTACCACACTGGTGTTTTTTCTTTTGGGTAAAAGGATAACATTAAAGGAAAGACTAGTAATGCAAGAAGCTATGAATGTAAATTCGTTACAAGGGTTAGTTAAAATGATCAAATATGTATTAATATTTACATTTTCTGTTGAGCTACTAGGTGCAGTGTTATTCTCAACACAATTTATTCCTGAATTTGGAATTGCAAAAGGGATTTATTATAGTATATTCCATGCTGTTTCTGCATTCTGCAATGCTGGGTTTGATTTGATGGGAAACTTCAATAGTGTTATTGCTTATGCAAATAATTCTGTAGTAATATTGACAATTTCAGCACTGATTGCAATAGGAGGATTAGGATTTTATGTCTGGGTAGAAATCTATAATTGTAAGGGAATCAAAAGATTGTCCTTGCATTCTAGAGTAGTTATTTATATGACCCTAGTGTTAATTGTTGGAGGGGCGATACTAATGTATCTTTTTGAGATGAACAACCCTAACACTATGCAAGGAATGTCTATGAAAGGCAAATTTTTATCTTCAGTTTTTGCATCAGTTTCTCCGAGAACGGCTGGGTTTAACTCTATTCCATTAGATAAAATGACTTCCGCAGGAAAATTTTTAACAATAATTTTAATGTTTATTGGCGGTTCCCCTGGTTCCACGGCGGGCGGAATAAAAACCGCTACTGCTGTTGTGCTTTTTATGACGGTAGTGTCTGTGGTTAAAGGACGTGAAGATACTGAAATATTTCAAAAACGCATAAGCAAGGAATTGGTATATAAATCTTTTGTAATAACTATTATTTCACTAACGCTTGTTATAGTAGTTACCATGATATTATCTATTACTGAGCAGCCGAACATTCCTTTTGAATACTTTTTATATGAGGCTACTTCAGCATTTGCTACAGTTGGGTTAACCTTGGGGTTAACCACAAAATTGACATTTGTAGGAAAGGTAATTATTTCACTTACCATGTATGCGGGAAGAGTAGGGCCACTTACTATAATATTGGCATTAGCTAAAAATAAAAGCTCCAAATATGGAAATATAAAATATCCAGAAGATAAAATTTTAATTGGGTAGGTGTAGAGTAAATGAGTAAAAGACAGTTTATCGTTATAGGGCTTGGAAGATTTGGAACGTCCGTTGCTGAAACACTATATTCTTTGGGAAATGATGTATTAGCAGTTGATTTTGATGAAGAGGTAGTTCAAAACATTTCGGATAAAGTGACTCATGCAGTTCAAGTCGATGCAAATGATGAAAATAGCTTAAGAGCTCTTGGTATTCGTAATTTTGATTGTGCAGTTATTAGTATAGGTTCTAATATTCAGTCTAGCATCTTGGCAACACTCCTAGTTAAGGAACTTGGAGTAAAATATGTAATTACAAAAGCAACTAATGCATTACATGCTAAAGTATTATACAAAATAGGTGCCAATAGAGTAGTTTTCCCAGAACGAGATATGGGTGTAAGGGTTGCACATAATTTAGTGTCATCAAATATACTAGATTATATAGAATTATCTCCTGATTATAGTATAGCCGAAGTTGTTAGTCCGGAAGAATGGCATAATAAGACCTTAAGAGAATTAAATGTAAGAGCTCAATATGGCATAAATGTTATGGCCATAAAAAGAAATAATGACATTGATGTTTCTCCTTCAGCAGATAATATTATTGAACCAGGTGATATTATTGTAGCTATAGGTGGTATTGAAGATTTAAATAAATTAGAAAATCTAGTTAAATAAGGGGTATTTAGTTTGGAACATATTCAAAGCAAGGACAATTTATTGATTAAAGAAATTAAAAAGCTAAAGGAAAAGAAATACAGGTTAATTAGTAATATGTTTTTAGTGGAGGGTTTTAGATTTACAGAAGAGGCTTTAGAGTCTGATTTTGAAGTGGTGCACATTTTTATAAGTGCTAAAGGAGAGTCTAAATTTGAAAGCTCCAGTGTGAAAAACAAACTACAGGAAAATACTAAAGTTTATAGTCTTAGCGATAGTTTATTTAAAGGTATTTGTGATACGGACAATCCACAAGGTATTATTGCAGTAGTTAGAAATAAACCTGTAGCGATTAAATACGACTATGGATTCTATATTCTGGCTGATAAAATTCAAGATCCAGGAAATATGGGAACTATAATTAGAACTGCTCATGCAGCGGGAGCATTAGGAGTTATAATTACAAAAGGAACTGTAGATATTTATAATGAAAAAACTTTAAGATCCACCATGGGCTCTATTTTTAAAATACCAGTTATCGAAGATAAGGATTTATCATTGGTACAAAAACTTAGAGATAGTGGATTCAAACTAGTTACTAGCTCATTAGATACTGATAAAAACTTTTATGATATAGATTTAAAAGAAAAAGTTATTATATCCGTTGGAAATGAAGGAAATGGAATAAGTGACGAAGTTTATGGGATAAGTGATTTTAAAATTAAAATTCCTATGCCTGGTGGTGCAGAATCCTTAAATGCTGCTGTAGCAGCGTCAATTATGATGTATGAAGTGGTAAGACAAAAAAATAAAGTGGAATTTTAAAATTCACAGTTGTAATTTTTTGCAGTTGTGGTTATAATATTTTGTATACTTTTATAAATTAATGAATAATAATAAACAGTGATGGAGAGAGTAAATATAAAAATACTTACAGGGATAAGAAGCCTTAGACTGAGAGCTTCCTTAAGAAATTTTTATATCGAAGTTCACTCCGGAGTTCTAACAGTGAAACAAAGTAGCTGATAGCGGGTAGAATCGATAACTTTATCTAAGAGGACTATTGGTATAGTCAATTAGGGTGGTACCGCGGATATTCCGTCCCTTTTTTAGGGGCGGATTTTTTGTTTTATAGAAAATTATAAAATGTAAAAATTACATAAATATGAAAGGAGCATTCACTATGAAGGAAAAGTTAGAAGCAATAAAAGTTGCAGCTTTAGAAGAATTAAAAGGAGCTGCTATTAAAACAGAATTAGAAAATATTAGAGTTAAATATTTAGGAAAAAAAGGAGAACTTACACAAATATTAAGAGGTATGGGACAGCTCTCAAATGAAGAAAGACCGATTATTGGAAAGATAGCAAATGAAGTTAGAGAGGATATAGAAGCTCTGATAACAAACGCGTCAGATATATTGAAAAACAATGAAAAGGAAATGAAGCTAAAAAGTGAAGTTATAGATATATCTATGCCAGGTAAAAAACAAATAGTAGGTAAAAGACATCCATTGGATTTAACGCTTGAAAAAGTAAATGAAATATTTTTATCTATGGGATTTGCTATTGAAGAGGGTCCTGAGGTAGAGCGAGATTATTATAATTTTGAGGCTTTAAATATACCTAAAGATCATCCTGCAAGAGGCGAACAAGATACTTTTTATATAAATGATAGTGTAGTTTTAAGAACTCAAACTTCACCAGTGCAAATAAGAACTATGGAAATTCAGAAACCACCTATAAAAATGATTTCACCAGGTAAGGTTTATCGTTCAGATGCAGCAGATGCGACTCATTCACCAATCTTTTATCAAATTGAAGGATTGGTAGTAGATAAGGGTATTACTTTTGCAGATTTAAAAGGAACCCTAGAACTATTTACTAAAAAGATGTTTGGAGAGAAAATGGAAATGAAGTTTAGACCACATCACTTTCCATTTACAGAACCTTCAGCAGAAGTGGATACTACTTGCTTTGTGTGTAATGGGGAAGGCTGTAAGGTGTGTAAAGGTAGTGGTTGGATAGAACTTTGGGGTTGTGGAATGGTTCATCCACAGGTATTAAGGAATTGTGGAATTGATCCAGAGGTTTATAGTGGATTTGCTTTCGGCTTTGGACTTGATAGAATTACAATGTTAAAATACGGAATAGATGATATTAGAGCACTTTATGAAAGTGATATGAGATTCTTAAAACAATTCTAAAATATAGATTAACGATTATTTAGACTTATGAAAATAAATAGAATAGCATACTGCAATGATATTTGTTTTAATGACTTTATTAATCATAAGAAATAAAAGGAGCTGAACAATTTATAATTGTTTAGTTATAATACGAATGCTAGGAGGATGTAAAATGAAAGTTCCAGTTAAATGGCTTAAAGATTATGTAGATATAAATATTTCACCAAAGGAGCTTGGCGACAAATTAACTATGTCTGGTTCAAAAGTAGAAGA
>JAJXYA010000454.1 GCA_021780795.1 Bacillota bacterium
TCTATTATTTTTGCTTCTCTAATAGCTTCTTCCTCACAAATGGTTAAAAAGGCATTTATTTCATCATCCTTTTCTTTAATTTTATTTAAATATGACCTTACTATTTCTTCTGAAGTAAATTCATTATTTTTTATACCATCTATTATTTTTTCAACTGTTAATTTTTCAAGTTCCAATTAATTCACCTTCCTTTACTACTCTATAATTTTAGGTACTTCTATAGCTCCATCTCTCATTGTCTTAACATTTTGCATAAGCTTTTTCTTATCCTCAAACACACTTGCAATATCTTTTCTAAATTCTGTATTAACTTCATCAAATGCATGTAGATCAACATCGCTTAAATCAAGCTTATCGATTGCTTTAAAATGATTTAATATTGCTTCAAACTCAGTTGCCATTTTTGAAGCCTCTTCTTCAGTAAAGCTAAGCTTTGCTAGCTTTGCAATGTATTTTACCTCTTCAATAGTTACCTTTTCCAAATAATTTCACTCCTTCACAATTTTTTTATTAACTTATAAACAAAACTAAGGTGTTATTCTCTTCATATCTCTTGGAAGCAATGCAGCTTCTCTTATGTTATCTAAGTTTAATATTTTCATAGTTAGCCTTTCTAAGCCTATAGCAAAACCGCCATGAGGAGGCATACCATATTTGAAATTTTCAGTATAAAAAGCAAAATCTTCAGTTTTAATACCAAACTTAGCTATATTATTAACTAACATTTCGTAATCGTGAATTCTTTGTCCCCCAGTTGTTATTTCAAGTCCTTTATATATTAAGTCGAAGCTTTTTGTAGTCCCTTCTAATTCATCATCTGGCATTGTATACATTGGTCTCTTTGAAACAGGATATTTGGTTAAAAACACAAAGTCACTGTCATACTTTTCTTTAACATACTGAGAAAATAACTTTTCACCTTCTGCATCGATATTTCCTTTTGGAGATCTTTTCCCATACTCTTTAAGAAGTATATCTTGTGCATCAGCTAAAGGAATTCTTGGTATCTCAACCATTCCAGGAAGATCAACTCCTTGAAGCTTAAGTTCTTCTGCACATTCCTTTTTTAGATAGTCAAAAAGATAATTTAAAAAGCCTTCTTCTAAATCCATTAGTTCAAACTCATCTTCAATAAATCCCATTTCTACATCTAAACTCACATATTCATTTAAATGCCTATAAGTATTATGGAGCTCTGCTCTATATGCATGCCCTACCTCGAAAACTCTTTCAAAACCTGCTCCTACCATCATTTGCTTGTAAAATTGAGGACTTTGAGCTAAAAATGCTCTATGATCAAAATAGTTTACAGTAAATAATTCACTTCCACCTTCTGTTCCTTCTGCAACAATTTTAGGAGTATATATTTCTGTAAAATGTTCTTTTTTTAAATATTCCTTGAAAGCAAAAGCAATCTTTTCTTGTATTTTAAATACAGACATAATTTTTGGTGCTCTTAAGCTTATAGCTCTGTGATCTAATTGAGTTTCAAGTGTAGCTTCTATTTTCCCAGAGTTAATTTCAAAAGGTAAAATGTCATAATATGCTTTTCCTAGAATTTCGACCTTATTTCCTTGAACTTCAATACCATTTGGTGCTTTTGGATTAGAAGCCTTGATACCAGTTACAGATATACACATTTCCAATCTTAATTTACCTCTATGCTCTTTATCTAAAACAACCTGAATAACGCCATATTTATCTCTGAGTCTGACAAAGCTTATTTTACCTAAATCATAAATTTTATGAACCCAACCTTTTAGTTCAACCTCACTGCCATCTGCTAACGCTGCAACATCTTTAACATAAATTTTTTTCAAAATATTTGCCCCCTTTTTATAATAAAAAACACCTCATTCCATATCTTCCGATATAGGAACGAGGTGTATACTTCGCGGTACCATCCTAATTTAGCATAACTAAATGCTCTCTCAATAAGGTACAGATTTTATGTAAACTCAATCAATACCCTGTCTTTTTAACGGTAGACAACCGTTTAAGCCTACTCACTGAAAGCTTTCAGTTAACTGTTCGAGGATGTTCTTCACTATAATCTTCATATCAGGCTTCCACCATCCCTGACTCTCTAAAAATCCAATTATAACTACTCTTCCCGTCATCACCAATTTTTCATCTTTTTTATATTATATAAATATATTTTAAACAAATCAATAGTTTTTTATTAAATAAATGGGAATTGACATTACAGATTTATAATTTTTTGAATATCTCCAGTTATTTCATTCAACAAAAGTTCAGCTTCTTCTTCATAAATTGACTCTGCATAAACCTTACAAAGTGGCTCTTCTGAATCAGGTATAACTAATGCCCAAGCATCTGTATATCTAAGCCTAACTCCTTCAATCAAATCAACCGAACTAGTGGCATTATCTTCTATAAGATTTCTCATAACCTTACCCTTTTTATCCCAAGGGCAGTTAATATCCAGTTTTTTCATATAGTATCTTGGTACAATTCCTATTATTTCTCCAAGCGTTTTATTTGTTACAGACATTAAATTCATAGTTAACACAAGTGAATTTACAGCATCTATAGTTGCTAAATAAGCATATAAAACATCTTTTCTATTAATTTCTCTTTCATTTTTAATATATTCGTCTATTACATTTCTTTCAGAAGACTTTGTCCTAATAAATTTAGCATGAAACATCTTTACAACTTGTTCAACAGAATAAGAAGCTGTTACTGGCGCTACAAAGGTTTTAAATCTTGCATCTTTTAAAAGTATCATAGCTTTCAAGGCTTCATTTATTTCATCTTTGACGACATTGCCCTTTTCATCAATGAACACTTCATAATCTGCTTCATCTGAAATATATATTCCAAGGTCTGCTTCATCCTCTCTAACCTCTTTACTAAGCCCAACTAAATCTTTAGGATAATCATATATTTTTACCTCAATATCCATCTCTGTCAAAATTTCTTTAACAACGTTTTTTATTATGCTGTTACGTGTACTTAATACGATTTTATACTTTTTAGTTTTTATTTTTGGAAGGTCAACTTGGTTAATTACTTGTCTTATATAATATTCCGTACAATCATTTATTTGAAGCAATCTTTTAAAGGTATCTGTCTTTATTCTCCTAAAGTCCTCTCTTGTGAAGCTGTTTTCTACCTTTCTTTGAATTGCCCTTGTAATATCAAGCCCATCCTTATCCATAAAAATTATATTTACCTTTTGGCTATCTTCTTTATCAATAGCTACATGAACTGAAGCTTGCATCCCGAAAAACACTGTAGACGTTCTAGTCATAGATGTGGTGAGCCTTTTTAAATCGAAAACTTCAATTCCAATAGATAAAAGCCCTGTGGCTAATGAATATTTAAACATTTGTGCAGCTCCATCATCACTGCAACTAATAGCCACTTTAGATTCTGGTTTTAGTATGGAGCCAAAAGCAGAACCAAGCTTTGACACAAATTCTGGTGTTATATCTACATTAACTTCACCACTTACACCAAACCTTCCAAATATTGAACGTGAAAATTTCCCGCCCCAAATCAAATTACTTTTCACTACAGAACTAGAGCCAATGGCTTTATTGGGCCAAATTTTCACACCTGGTTTAACTATAGTTCTATGACCAATTATAGTTTCTGCTCCTATTGCAGCCTCTTCAAATATAGATACTGAATTTTCAAGCTGCACCTTACTACATAAAACTGCACCTCGCACTTCTGCAAAATTTCCTACGTAACAATTATCAAAAATAACGCTTCTTTTTATAGTAGCTCTGGGAGAAATAATATTCCCACTTCCAATAGCACTATAAGGTCCAACTTCCACATCATCATATATCCTAGAATTATCACCAATAAATACTGGGGGTTTTATTAAAGCTCTTGAACTGATACAACAATTTTCACCTAACCATACCCCTTTAGTAACCTCTGTACCCTTTATGTTTACCTTTACAGCTTTATTTAAAATATCGTAATGACATTTTATAAACTGCTCAACATTCCCTATATCACACCAATAACCATCTACAACATATCCGAACATAGGCATATCATTTTTTAATAATATAGGAAACAAATCATTACTGAAATCAAACTGCTGATTTTCTTCATAGTAATCAAATATTGCTGGCTCTAAAATATATATACCTGTATTTGCCTTATCGCTGAATACTTCACTCCAACTTGGTTTTTCTAAAAAACCAGTTATTCTATCTTCCTTATCCGTTATAACTACACCATATTCAAGAGGAACCGAAACTTCCTTTAACAATAAAGTTGCTATAGAGTTTTTAGCTTTATGATACCTTATAGCTTTACTCAAATCTATATCTGTAAGTGCATCTCCGCTAATTACTATAAAGGTCCCATCTAAAAACTTTTCAGCAGTTTTTACACTACCTGCAGTACCAAGTGGCACTTCTTCAATAAAATATTGCAAATTAACACCAAATTTTTGACCATCTCCAAAATAATTTAAAACCTCATCTGGTAAGTATTGGAGAGTAATGCCAATATCAATAATTCCGTGACTTTTTAATAGTTCAATTGCATACTCCATTACAGGTTTACCCAAAATGGGCATCATCGGCTTTGGCATATTACATGTCAAAGGTCTTAGCCTTGTACCTTCACCTCCAGCCATTAAGATAGCTTTCATAAAATCACTTCCCCTAATAATTTTATAAAAATCCGTATGCTATAGCTTTTTATAATATAATTTTACTCCAATATAATGATTAATACAAATATATTCTATTATTTTTTGTGTAATTATTATTAAATTGAAAAAATATTAACGAAACTGATTGTTAATCTATTTATTTTTATGTAAATAAAGATACCAGAAAGGTTAAACCCTCACTAGTATCCTATGATGATTTTATAGCTGTTAACTAACCTACTGAGATAGCACTAACAGGGCAGCTATCAGCAGCTTCTTTTGCTGTGTCACCGGCTGATTCTGGAACGTTTCCTGTAATTTCTCCAGCCTTACCATCATCTTGCATCTCAAAAACTTCTGGACAAACAGATGGACATAACCCACAGCCAATACAAGTATCTTTATCAACATGTGCTTTCATAACTTTGACTCCCTTTCTTGATTGAAATTAAAAACACATCTGTATTATTAACAAAAAAATCAAAAAATAATCTTTATGATATTTCTACTCAATTTGTTTGTTTTGAATCTTTCCATCGTTCACAAAAATCAAATTGCTACTTGTAACCTTTATAAAACTTCCACTATAGCTTACCTTTTTATTGCTTTTTGCATCTAAAATATTATGCTCTAAACTATTGTTAATTAGAACCTTACCTTCTGCTGTTATGTTTATATTATTTTTGTCTGCTGAAGCATTTAAATTTATTGTTTGCCAATTTGAGGATTTTTGTTCCATTGTACCATATAAAATTTTTGTAACCATATTGTTATTACCAATTCCTATGTAAATATTATCGTTACTGTCAATTCCAAGCAAGTAGGCATTCTCACTATAAACTACATTTCTTGCTTCTGAATATTTTATGCAGCCATTGTCTAAATCTTCGTATATAAATCCAAATTTATCATCAAAAGTTTTAATGCTTCCAATATTTTGAGAATTAAGCATAGATGTAGTTTGACCATTAACATCGTTATACAAAATATAATTCCTGCCATTAGTTTTTAAAACCTTGGCATAGAAAATACCCATTATTGTAGAATATTCTATGTCTTCAATTTTATCTCTTTCACTATTTAATTGAAGCTTTATAGGATTGTTATTGGTATCAGTTGGCGCTTGTTTTATGTTATTTTCTGCATTATATTTGTAAATTTCAATTATGTCCTTTTCAGAAGATTTAACTTCACATAAAATTATTGAATCTATATCAGGAAGCCAATTGGCATATACTCTAGAGTAACCGCTACTTAAACTTACTG
>JAJXYA010000254.1 GCA_021780795.1 Bacillota bacterium
TCAGCTACCCTGGACTAGAAGGTGATAAGTACTATGATTTAGCACAAAAATATTTACCAGATGGAACAAGCGGAGTTATTTCGTTTATAATAAAAGGTGGAAAGAAGGCAGCAATCAAGTTTATGGATGGTCTTAAGCTTGCATCAAATGAGGTTCATGTAGCCGACATAAGGACCTGTGTACTTCATCCAGCCAGTGCTACTCACAGGCAGTTAACAGATGAGCAGCTTATTGCTGCAGGAGTTAATCCTGGAATGATTAGGCTTTCTGTTGGTCTAGAAAATATTGAAGATATAATAAATGATATTAAACAAAGTTTAGAAAAACTTGAAGACTAATAAAATTAAGCGAGGTTTATAAAAAGGAGTTAGATTATTAAATCTAACTCCTTTTTATAAAGTTCGTCAAAGTTAGCTAAAATTTGACTATATAATGGATAATAAAAGCCAATACGGACTAATAAAAGTGTTTTATAATAATTAAGTAAACGTTTATATGAGTTTAAGTTATACCGTGCGGGGGTTATATAAGTAAATGATAGTAAGTATAAAATGGGAGGTATATTATGGAGATTGTTAAAACACCTTTTAAAAGACTAGCTGCTGGTATTGTAATTGGCTATGGATTTATGATAATGGGTTTCATGACTACGGCATCCTTATTAATTCCGCTTAAGGTAATGTCTATTGATCCAAAAAATTATGCTACCTCATATGGCTTAGTGGCTGGTATTAGTGCCATTTTTGCGTTAGTAGGAAATCCAATTGGAGGTGCTATTAGTGATAGAAGCACTATATCTTTTGGAAGACGACGTATATGGATTTTATTGGGGTCACTTATTGGCTCATTGTGTATAATTTCAATTTTATTTTCTAAAACAGTTATGGCTATAGTAATAGCTTGGTCTGCAGCACAGTTTTTTTATAATTTCAGCTGGGCAGCATATACGGCATTGATTCCAGAACAAGTTGAAGAATCAAAGCGTGGTACTATGTCGGGTATATTTGGAATTATAATACCTGTATTTATGACTTTAGGAATGTTATTGATAAATATATTTGTTAATGCTAGTGATACCTTTAAATTTGTAACTTTTGCGCTTATTTCAGTTATAGGACCAATTATTAGCTTGTTTATAATACAAGAAGGTAAGGTAGAGTTCGTGAAAAAAGCTGATAATATTTCTTTGTCTGAGAAAATTAAAAAAATTGTACCGAGTCCTAAAAAATATCCTGAATTTAGTTGGGCATGGATATCGAAATTTTTGTTAATGCTTGGAGGATGTGCTTCGCTATACACAACCGTTATGCTTGGAAGTCGTATGCATATGAATCAAGCACAAATTACAGCTACTTATTCTTTGTTATCCATTGCAGGATTAGGCTTTTCAGCTATCACTAGCCTTTTTGGTGGGGTTTTATCAGATAAAGCAAAAAAACAAAAAATCTTTCTTTATATTTCAAGTGTTATTATGGCAATTGGTGTAGTCATGTATATAATTCCAAGTGTACAGATTTTCTTTATTGCATCTATAGTTGGTAGTCTAGGTAGTGGATGCTTTGGCGCTGTAGATACAGCATTAGTTTCTCGAATATTACCAAATAAAGAGGATACAGCTAAAGATTTCGGAATAATGAATGTAGCTAATTGTTTGCCACAATCTATAGTTCCTGCAGTTGCACCAGTATTATTAGCTATAGGCGGATGGAATTTCTTCTACTTAACACTTGCATTGATGCCTATACTTGGAATATTAACAACTATACCTATACCAGATATAGGGCATAAGTTGAAAAATGAAAGAGAAGCAGAATTATCTTTGGGACATGAATAAAATAAAGAAATGAGGAATAAAAATGGCAAAATTTAATTGCAATGTGATTTCATATACGTTAAGAAGGGCTGTAGATATTACTGTAGTAATACCAACACCATCCATTCCAGAATCATTAGGGTTAAATGATAATAAACCTTCGCACAAGCCCATTGAAAAATATCCGGTATTATATTTGTTACATGGTATGGGAAACAATCATTCTACATGGTGTGGATACAGCAATGTGGAATTTTTTGCAGAGGAACGTAATATTGCAGTAGTAATGATATCAGGAGAAAATAAAGCTTATATAAACAATTCGGCAAGTGGAGATAATTTTTACGATTTTATAAAAAGTGAACTTCCTGAATTTGTAGAAGCTATGTTCCCTATTTCAAACAAACCAGAGGATACTTACATAGCAGGATTATCTATGGGTGGGTATGGAACTTTAGTACATGCATTGAGCTATCCTGAAAAATTTTGTGCATTTGGAGCATTCTCAGCTGCTGTAGAACTTAATCCATCAGTTATAAGTGGTGGTGAGGATAGAGGTATAGATTCCAATTATGATCCACTTACCCTTGCTAACAATATAGCTGGAGAAGGCAAAAAATTTCCGAAGGCTTACATTGCTTGCGGGGAAGAAGATTTTCTGTATAAGGCAAATGTACAATTTGTAAAACAATTATCGGATTTAGGAGCTGATGTTAATTGGGTATCGGTTCCAAACTATCAACATGAATGGAGATTTTGGAATATTCAAATTGAAGCCTTTTTAGATTGGATTCCACGTACTGATTATTACGCAAAGCTCGGAAGACGTAAGATATAGTTAAAATAAAGAGGTGTATGTATATGACTAAATATTGTGGTGTAACAAATGCTGAAATAAGTAACAGGGAAATTGAACATGAAAAGGTTATTAGAAAGTTAGCTGGAGAGTGTATGGTACTACTTGAAAATGATGGTACACTTCCGATTTTAAAAGGAGAAAAGAAACTTGCTCTTTACGGCAATGGTGCACGAAGAACAGTAAAAGGAGGAACGGGTTCTGGTGATGTGAATTCAAGGCGAGTTATAAATATAGAACAAGGACTTGAAGCAGCAGGATTTGAAATTACAACAAAGGCTTGGCTAGATAATTATGACAAACTATTAGATAAGGAACATGAAAGGTATATTGCAAAGCTTGAAGCAATATCAAAAGAAAAGGGTACATCAACTTTTATAGCAGCTTTTGATAATCCTTTTAAAGAACCATTTCCAAATCTAATTTCAAAAGAGGATATTCATAACTCTAAAACAGCTACAGCCATTTATGTTATTGCTAGAAATTCTGGTGAAGGTGCTGATAGATATAACACTGAAGGAGATTATTTACTAGCTAAAGAAGAAATAAACAACATTACTCTACTTGCAAAAGAATATGAAAAATTCATTCTTGTTTTAAATGTTGGTGGAATTATTGATACTACTGCAATTAAAAGCATTAATGGAATAAATGCAATAATCCTTGCAGGTCAAACTGGCAGTATTGGAGGGCATGCAGTAGCTGATGTATTGACAGGAGATACTGTGCCATCAGGAAAGTTAGCAGATACTTGGGCAAAGGATTATGAAGACTATCCATCAGCAAAAACCTATAGTCATAATAATGGAAATACTGATGATGAATATTATACTGAAGGTATATACGTAGGATATAGATATTTTGATACCTTTAATATAAGTCCTAATTATTGTTTTGGCTATGGGCTTTCATATACAAGTTTTGATATTAAAGTATGTGAAGTTATGGCAAATGAAAATCAAGTATCAGTTATTGTCAAGGTAAAAAATATAGGTGAAAAATATTCAGGAAAAGAAGTTGTTCAAATTTATTATTCTGCACCAGAAGGGAATATAGATAAACCATATCAAGAGCTTGCTGCATTTGGAAAGACAAAAATATTAGCTCCAGCAGAAGAAGAGCAATTAAAAATATCCTTTAAAATAACTTCAATGGCATCTTATAGTGAAGAGGAAGCAGCCTGGATAATTGAAAAAGGCAGTTATATAATACGTGTTGGAAATAGTTCTAGAAACACAAAGGTAGCAGCTGTTATACAATTAGATAAAGATGCTGTAACAGAGAGGCTTAAAAATACCTTTAAAGATTCAGAAAAATTAGAATTAATTTCTAATATATCAAATAAAGTGTACAAGTACAAGGAAGAACCAACGGAAATTGTAAAAGCTAAAAAAATTAATATTGATGCGTCTAAAATAAACGCTATAGAAATAAAATATAAAAGCAAAATTGAAAAGCTTCATAATAATATTTCGGATAAGAAACTTACAATGGAAGATGTTTTAGAAAAAAGAGCTAAAATTGAAGATCTCATTTCCCAACTAACAGTAGAAGAAATGGCAGCATTATGTGTTGGTACTATGAGGATAAATGCAAATGCTGATGATATTATAGGCTCTTCATCTATAAGCGTTCCTGGGGCAGCAGGAGATACAACATCTTTAATGAATGATGATAGAAAGATAGGCAATTTAATTATGGCAGATGGTCCTGCAGGACTTAGGCTTACACCTCATTTTCAAACAACTTTAGATGGAGAAATAATCCCCACTAAACATGCAATGCCAGGTTTTATAGGTGGTGAAGAAGTAAAGTCTCCTGATACAATAGATTATTATCAATATTGTACCGCTATTCCTATAGCATGGATGTTATCGCAGTCATGGGACATGAAGTTAATTGAGGACATAGGTAAGATTGTGGGAAAAGAAATGTTAGAATTTAATGTGTCACTTTGGCTTGCACCAGGAATGAACATTCATAGAAATCCTTTATGTGGTCGTAATTTTGAATATTATTCAGAAGATCCATTACTTACAGGTATGTGTGCTGCAGCTGATACAAGAGGTATTCAATCTTTTCCTGGAATTGGAACGACGATAAAGCATTTTGCAGCAAATTCGCAAGAAGATAATCGTATGTTTAATAATGCACATATTAGTGAGAGGGCTCTTCGAGAGATTTATTTAAAAGGGTTTGAAATTGCAGTTAAATCTTCTCAACCAATGTCGATTATGACTTCCTATAACCTTATTAATGGAATTCATTCAGCAAACAATTATGATCTTCTGACTTTAGTTTTAAGAGATGAGTGGGGTTTTGAAGGATTTGTTATGACAGACTGGTTTTCTTCTCAGGATGTTACACTTCTATTTGGAGACAGCAAGCATAAGTACCCCATTGCTTCCTCTAAATTATGCATTAAGGCTGGAAATGAATTGCAAATGCCTGGCTCAAAAGAAAATGTTGATGATATAGTTGCAGCTGTAAAGGAAGGAGTTATTTTACTTGAGGAGCTTCAAAATTGTTCAAAAAATATCTTAAAGGTTATTTCAAAGTCAAATTATTATGATGGAGTTGAGCCATACACGGAGCAATTTGATAATTTAAATTGGTATTTCAAAGTAGAAAATGAATAGCAAATTCATAACAGAAAAGCCAGTAATATACTGGCTTTTCTCCTTTATATATGCTTATATATTTATATAATACCAAAGCAAAATAAAGGGGATAATAATATGGAGTACACTTATGAGAACGTTATAAAGGATGAAAAAATACCTTTCAAAGTCATAGTACATAATTATGACATAAAATCTATTTCAATTAAAAGTCACTGGCATGAGGAATTTGAATTAACTTATATAATATCGGATAGTGAGGGTGAAGTATATATTGATGGACAAAAGTATATTATAAATCAAGGCGATATTTTTTTGATTAATTCTAACTGCATACATTCTATTTTTGTTGAAAGCTGTATAAATCAGGTTGCAGTAACACTTTTGATACCTTATGAATTTATAGAAAGTTTATATCCAGACTTAAAAAATATTGAATTTGATTGTATGGCGATTGGTATCAAAAAAAACGATTATGATAGGAATATCATAAAAAAACTTCAACAAAATATTATGGAAATAGCAGAATGTTATGATAAAAAATATAGTTTTTGGAATATTAAGATAGCAAGTTTAAGCTATGATACTGTGTATTTGCTATTAAAATA
>JAJXYA010000097.1 GCA_021780795.1 Bacillota bacterium
ACTTAAGAAAAATGAGGCTATTTTTAATGACAAAATGGCAATGGGTAAAAAGCAGATAGAAAATGGCAAAGCACAGATACAAGCTGGAGAAGCTGAGATGAATGCTAAATATAGGGATATAGAGAAAGGAAGGATTCAAATTGCTGAAGGCAGGAATAAGCTTAATGATAGTGAGAAGAGCCTTAATTTAGGAAAGCAGCAAGCAGCAAATAATATTTCATCCTCAGTATCTGAAAAAGTATATGAAGCAAAAAAACAGTTGGAGTCGGACCCAACGAATTCTATGTATATGGCTCAGTATAACTTTCTAAACGAGACCTATGAAAAGGATATTAAGAATAGAGATTTTGACAGTATGTATAGCTCCTTAAAAAATGATAATAAGTTAGAGGCTATAAAGGCCTATTTTGATATGGAAGCTTTAAAAAGTAACTTCGATAAGGCACTAGCTGATATAAGTGCTGGAAGGCTACAATTATCTAATACTGAAAAAGTTCTTCAAGATGGAGAGGCTAAAATTATTGCTGGAAGAGCAGACCTTAAAGTGAATAAGGGAAAAATAGTAAGTTCAGAGATTCAGTTAAATGAAGGAAGGCAGCAAGGATTATTAAAGCTTAATAAAGGAAGAAAAGAACTTGAAGACGGACAAATAGAAATTCAAAAAAATACTGAAAAACTAAAGGCTGAGGAAAAAAAGGCAAATGCTAAAATTAAGGATGGAGAAGCTCAAATTCAGGAAAACAGGGATACGCTTGAAGAGATTAAAATCCCGGACTGGTATGTCCTTGGAAGGTCTGCTAATGTAGGATATGAAACTTACAGGCAAGATAGTGATAGGATTGATAATATAGGAAAAGCGTTTCCACTAATATTTTTCTTAGTAGCATCCCTAGTAAGTCTTACAACTATGACAAGGATGGTTCAAGAAAAGAGAATAGAGATAGGGACATTTAAGGCCTTAGGGTATTCTAGAATATCAATAGTATCTCATTATCTTATATACTCACTGTCTGCAAGTCTTATTGGCAGTTTAATTGGTGTGTCTGTTGGGTTCAGGTTATTTCCACCATTTATAATGAATGCCTATGATTCACTTTATACTATAGGAGGATCAGTAACACCATTTAATACAGGACTTGCACTACAGGCATCTTTAATAGCTATATTGTTTACTGCAGCTGCTGCTGTAGCCGCAACATTAGAGGAACTAAGAGAAGACCCAGCTTCTTTAATGAGGCCTAAGCCACCTAAATCAGGGAAAACCATATTACTTGAAAGGGTTACTTTCATATGGAAAAGATTGAATTTTACAAGTAAAGTAACTGCTAGAAACATATTTAGATATAAACAGAGGCTTTTCATGACGGTAATTGGGATTGCTGCTTGTACAGGACTCATGATAACAGGCTTTGGCCTTAAAGAAGGAATAATTGGTGCAACAGAAAAACAATTTAGCGACATTTATAAATATGATATGCAGGGTACTCTTACAAAAAATGTAAGGGAAGCTGAAAAGAATAGTATAAAAGAAAAAGTAATAAAAGATTCTAATATTAAATCAGTATTATTTGCCTATTTAAAGAACGGCTCAGTTAAGATGGAGAACTCTAAAAGTCATGATGCTTATATAGTTGTCCCTGAGGATAAGGGGTCTCTAAATAGTTATATAAATCTAACAAAAAAAGATACAGATTTAAACCTTAATGATAATGGTGTAATTATAACTGAAAAACTTTCTAAGATTATTAATAAAAAGGTGGGAGATACCATTGTAATCACCATAGAGGATAAAGCCATAGAAGCTAAAATTTCAGAAATAACAGAGCATTATGTTCAACACTATATTTATATGAGTCCTGGGTATTATCAAAAGATAACTGGTAATAGGCCAGTCTTTAATAGTTTTTATGGATTGATTAAAAATACTTCAGAAGCCTATGAGAATAACACATCAAGCAAATTAAAGGAAATTAAGAGTATAAACTCTATAGGCTTTAAGAACAATGTGCATGTTGATTTTAATAAGAGTATTAAAAGTATAAATTCTGTGGTATTAGTGTTAATAGTATCAGCAGGGATTCTGGCCTTCGTTGTAATCTTTAATCTTACAAATATAAATATTAGTGAGAGAAAAAGAGAACTAGCAACGATAAAACTTTTAGGGTTTTATAATAATGAACTTGCAAAATATATATACAGAGAAAACATCATATTGACCATTATAGGAAGTTTAACAGGAATATTCATGGGAATTCTACTTAACAATTTTGTAATCACTACTGCAGAAACAGATGCAATTATGTTTTTAAAAAAGATTAGTCCAATTTATTTCATGTATTCTGTTTTACTTACAATTCTATTTTCTGTAGTTGTAAACTTGGCTATGTATAATAGATTTGATAAAATTGATATGATAGAATCACTTAAGAGTGCAGAATAACTAGAAAAAAAGATGTGCTAGACTTGTCTAGCACATCTTTTTTATTATTTTGTATATTTGTCTGGATTTTTTGCCATTTCATTTGCAATAGAAGTGGCTACGTTACATACTCTTACAAGAGCATCTTTTTGAATGACTGAGATGTTATCTTTATCAGTATGATAGCCTGTAAAAGGTCCGCACTCAAAGAAAACTTCACCTATTCCATTTTGGGCAAAAGGCACATGATCACTTCTGTCAAATTCATTTCTAGTGTAGGAATATTTAAAGTCTTTTGCACAAGCCTCTGCTAGCTCGGCAGGAACTGTCTTAGAATCCTTAAGAAAGGAAACTTTAGTAGTACCGCTTTGATTTGAAGAACAAGAGGTAAAAGTAAAAAGCAGAATAATTGTAAGTGTTAATGGACCCCAATTTTTTATTTTTCTCATAAGAAATCCCCCTCTTACATAGATTTATTACAATAATTAATATGCAATGAATTCATTTAATATACAATTGCCGGATTAAATAGATTATGTCGCATATCATAACTTGTCGTACTTTTATATTGATAGAATGTATTTATTTTACAAAGATTAAAAGGAAATTACGATGAGAACCTTTTATTATTTTATGGTGAATATTGTAATTATAGATTTTTTATATTTTGTTTTATCTTTACCCATAGGTATTGTTTAATGCCATTTGCTAATATATATATATCCAAATTGATAGAATGAAAAACTCCAATTATTAGTGATAAGGTTTACATTTTATTATTATAAAATATATTAGTAAAATAATTGATAAATTCTCAACAAAACTGAAAAATAACAAAAAAAAGTGTTGTTTCATTCTGATGTATTTGCTAAAATAAAACAGTTGGCAGTTACCTTCATGAAGGGTAATAAAAAGACAATTGCAATATGTGGACAAATCCTTAGGGTTTTCATAAGCATTATTATCAAGGAGGGGGATTTTATAATATGATGTATTCAACAGAAGTTGCACATATGTGCGTTCTAGCAAAAGGAGCAAATCATGGTCCAGCACCAATACCACAAGAAGGTAGATGGGTACAATCTAAGGAAGTTTCAGACATATCAGGTTTAACTCATGGAGTGGGCTGGTGTGCACCACAACAAGGAGCTTGTAAATTAACACTTAATGTTAAAGCAGGTATTATCCAAGAAGCTCTAGTTGAAACGATTGGATGTTCAGGAATGACTCATTCAGCAGCTATGGCAGCAGAAATTCTTACTGGAAAGACTATATTAGAGGCATTAAACACAGACTTAGTTTGTGATGCAATAAATGTTGCTATGAGAGAATTATTCTTACAAATAGTATATGGCAGAACACAAACTGCATTCTCAGAAGATGGTCTTCCAATTGGAGCAGGTCTTGAGGATTTAGGAAAGGGTCTTAGAAGTCAAGTTGGAACTATGTATGGTACTTTAGATAAGGGACCAAGATATTTAGAAATGGCTGAAGGCTATGTAAACAGACTTGCTATAGGCGAAGAAGGCGATATCATAGGTTATGAATTCGTTCACCTAGGTAAGGTTATGGAAATGGTTCAAAAGGGAATAGATGCTAACGAAGCTATAAAGAAAGCTACTGGAACATACGGTAGATTTGATGAAGCTACAAAATACGTTAATCCAAGACACGAATAATTAAAGGAGGGTGAAATTATGGCTTTATTTGAAAGTTATGAAAGAAGAATAGGCAAAATAACAGAAGTTCTTAGAGCATATGGAATGGAAACTTTAGACGACGCAAAGGCGCTTTGTGAAGCAAAAGGTTTCGATCCTTATACAATATGTAAGGAAATACAACCGATAGCATTTGAAAATGCTGCTTGGGCATACGTTTTAGGAGCTGCAATAGCAATAAAGAAGAACTGTACAAAAGCTGCTGATGCTGCAGTCGCAATCGGAGAAGGCTTACAAGCATTTTGTATCGCTGGATCAGTTGCAGATGATAGAAAAGTAGGTATAGGTCACGGAAACTTAGCTGCAATGTTACTTAAAGAAGAAACTAAGTGTTTCGCTTTCCTTGCAGGTCATGAAAGTTTTGCGGCTGCAGAAGGCGCAATTGGGCTTGCTAGATCAGCAAACAAAGTGAGACAAGAACCATTAAGAGTAATCTTAAACGGTCTTGGAAAAGATGCAGCTCAAATAATTTCAAGAATAAACGGTTTTACTTATGTTCAAACTCAATTTGATTATTTAACTGGTGAAGTTAAAATAGTTAAAGAGATTGCATATTCAAAGGGTGAAAAAGCTAAGGTTAGATGTTACGGTTCTGACGATGTTAGAGAAGGTGTTGCAATAATGCATTCAGAATCCGTTGACGTATCAATTACTGGTAATTCAACTAACCCAACAAGATTCCAACATCCAGTAGCAGGCACATACAAAAAAGAATGTACAGAACAAGGTAAGAAGTACTTCTCAGTGGCATCAGGTGGTGGTACAGGAAGAACTCTGCACCCAGATAATATGGGTGCAGGTCCAGCTTCATATGGAATGACTGATACTATGGGAAGAATGCATTCAGATGCTCAATTCGCAGGATCATCATCAGTTCCAGCACATGTTGAAATGATGGGATTCATTGGAATGGGTAATAATCCAATGGTAGGTGCTTCAGTTGCTGTTGCAGTTGCTATCGAAGAAGCAATGAAGAAATAAATTTCTGTGTGTTCAATAACAATAAAGTTTAGTCAAAATGAAACAAGTTTGGTTAAACATAATAAAGTTTAGTTAAGGCTGAGCAACCATGAAGGGTTTCCCGTTCATTGGTTGCACAGCCTTTTTAAATTCCCGCCTGTACACTCAAAAATAAGGCCTTAAAAGAATAGATTTTCAAATAGATTCCCATATAGAAAACCAAACAGAACACCTCACCGCACACCCCATAAAATCATGCTTTAGAAGAGAATAGAAAATAAAATAGAAGAAAAATAGAAAGAAAAAATAGAAAAATAAATAGATCACCCCGCCTGTATACTCGAAAAATAAAGCCATCATTTCCCCTTCTTCCTTGCAAGTTTTCACCTGCATTACTTTCAAGAAACCAAACTTTATTCTCATTTATTTTTGTGGAATTTTGAATAGAAAAAGACTAGAAAAAGGTAGGAAATGGGGAAAACCAAACTTTATTGTGATTCGGAAGAAAATGGAAAAATGGAGTGAGTGATACCAACGGTTGTAGGAGTCGGAAAAGAGGAAAAAAGGGGTTTTAACCAAACTTTATTGATTTTGTATACTGTGTTCCATAATAATAAGGTTCTAAAACTTATAAAATAGTTTCAAAAACTACTAAAATAGTTTCAGAATTAACAAAATATTAAGCCGCGTATTTAGCCTTAATCGGTTAGGTACGTGACTTTTTTATTTCTGAAATATCCAATATGAAATTATTCACTCAGCCCTCAATTCCT
>JAJXYA010000146.1 GCA_021780795.1 Bacillota bacterium
GAGTAAGAGAAGTGGCCATTCATCCTTTGAAGATTTACTAGAAGGTGGATATTTAATGGAAACAATAGTTAACTTCATCTCCCTACTTGGTTGGAATCCTGGTACTAACGAAGAAATCTTCACTCTAGATGAATTAGTTAAAGCCTTTGACTACAGAAATATGAGTAAATCTCCGGCAGTTTTTGATACTAAAAAGTTAAAGTGGATGAATGGAGAATATATCAAAAAACTACCACTAGAAAAATTCCATGATATGGCTATGCCATATTACAAAAATATGATAAGTAACGAGAATATAGATCTTATGAAAATAAGTGCTCTTGTTCAAACAAGAGTAGAATTATTAACTGAAGTTCCAAATCATATTGACTTCATAGAGACGTTGCCACAATATGATATTGATTTATATGTGCATAAGAAAATGAAAACTACACCTGAAAATTCATTAGAAAATCTTGAAAAAGCATTACCCATATTAGAGAACCTAGCTGATTGGTCTCTTGACTCATTACATGATACAATAATGGAATTAGTTAAAACTCTAGAAATTAAAAATGGTCAAATGCTATGGCCAATAAGAACAGCTTTAACTGGTAAAGCTTCTACTCCAGGTGGGGCCTTTGAGATTGCTGAAATACTTGGAAAAGAAGAAAGTTTAAAGAGAATTAAAATTGGAATTGAAAAGCTTAAAACTAACTAAGGTCAGTTTTGCAAAGCTAACAATAAAAATAGAGCTGTCCGCTATAAAGACAGCTCTATTTTCTAGCTTCCAAAACCTATATCATCTAATAAAATCTCACCTTCTAAGGTTTTATTAAATATAAAATTAATATACTCTATATTCGAAGGGTTAATTTTAGGATTTTTCACAATAACCTTTTCTATAGGTATTTGAAAGCTTTGAAGATTTATTTCCACTTCATTATCATATTTCTGCTCTAAAAAAGACCACTTTGTAAATTTCACTTTTATTGCAGGATTTAAATTGCCAATCTCACTTAAGGCTATTTCTGCACTTAATCCATTCTTATCTTTTACTTGTATAGTTAAATCTATATTCTCTAGATTTTTATAGCTATATTTTGTACTTCCTGTATCAGCCATAGAAAAATTTAATATAGTGTTGTGTCCAAACTTTTTTTGAGCAAGATCACTAGGTAATTTTACATTATAAATTGCATAGTCTTTTTTAAGTTTTTTCCCATTATCATCAGCATTTTTCCACTTTAGAACTACCCCATTATTATTCTTTTCTTCTTTTGACCTAAGAAGCATTGCTTTCTCCCTCCAAAAGGAAAATCCATCACCTTTTAAGATAGTTCCAGAAAGTGTTCCTGTAGTTATATCAACATCTTCTTCATAATTTGCTATTACATTATAATTTGAATCCTGGAATCTATTAATATATGTTGTTTCAGGTAATATTTTTTGCATATAATTATAATTTTCAAATAAACTTACATACTCCGAACGCTTATAAAGAGCATTTTGTAAAAATGCTGATATGTATAGTTTAGCAATATCTCTCTGATCCTCCGCTGCAAGCATTGGCTTTGTATTTAAAAACATAGCACTAGGACCACTTAAATCTTTATTACCCCATGAAGTATTAAACTGCCCATGATTGGCACCTTCAATATATAAGGAGGTTTTAAAATGATATTTATCATCAGTAAATTTAACACGATTGTACTGTAAATCTCCATAGAAACTGGATATATCACTATCTTGCGAGCCTTGAAGCACCAAATAATTAATATTCTCTAAGGGTGTTAACTTACCGCCTGGCTTGTATTGCCCATCCGTTGGAGCAATTGCTGCCACTGCTTTAATGTTAAAATTAAAATTAAAATTAATATCAGCGTTATTTGGATAATGAGTAAGCTTATTAAACACTGTTGCCGTAGCCACTGCTTCCCCTCCCCTAGAATGGCCTATCAAGGCTATGTTTTCCATATCTACCTTTCCATAAAAGATATTGTTTATACTTTCATTCCAGTTTTTCCAAACCTCTAAATGTTTAAGGAGTAACCATGCTCTTACATCATTTTCATTTCCCATATCTCCGCTCCAAGAGCCATTGAGGAAATTTTCATCTACAGATACAGTTATAAAGCCTTGACTAGCAAGCAATTCACCTAAATAAGCATATCCTTTATCTGAATAATCCTCCATAGCATGATTACCATGGACTATCATAACCAAAGGATAATGACCTTTTTCTTTTGGATACCACACTGTACCATTTAAAGGGTATTCAGCTTCAGTAAACCCCCAAAATAACTCCCTCATTTTGCCTTTAAATCCAGGTATTCTCCCAAGCATTGGGGTAACATTTACTGTTCCTGCTGTGAGCTTTGCGTCTTTTCCAAACTCTGGCCTTTTATCCTTACCACTTCCATAAGTAAGTGACTCTACAGTATACTTGCCTGGCTTCATTGGGTTTTCCAAAGAAAAATCACTACTAAAAACTGCTTGTACCCTATTACTGTGATTTACTTCATTTCTAACCATAGAGCTAAGGTCCAGATTAGTAAAAGTCCACATACACCAATACAGATTTACCCCTATGGTTATGAATAAAAAAATTACCACTTTAAATTTCTTAACACCCTTTTGTTTTAATTTTCCTATATTAATAGATAAGGTTACTTCTACTATGACAATTAAAACAGCACAAATGATTGCTTGCCAAAGCTTTAAGTATAGAGAATTTTCAATGACAATAATTAAAACTAGGATAGCAGCAAGTAAAAGAGTAGTGATTCTTCTAGGCAAATCAGTTAAAATCTTTAAAAGAACTTTAACTAAAGGTATACTCAGTAATAGTGAAAGTATTCCTATTATTATTAAAATACTACAATCTACTACTTTTCCAAGGCCAGTATCTATAGACATTCCTATTATGGCAGATATTATTATTGTAGTTATAATTAAAGCTAGTTTTATGCTGGCAAGGTTATCTTCCATTTTTTTTATTTTAGCTTTTAAATCTTTATAATTTTTTTTAAGATTTCTTTTCGTAAACTCCACTATTTTCTTAATCATAGCTCTACCCTTTCCTTAATTCACATTCAAATTAACAAAAAATCCGTATGGTTTTATTGTTAATAATCTTTTTTCTCATTAGGTAATATTCAATACTCATTTTTATATTCCTTTATCTTTTTTATAAACTTATAATTTCTTAGCAAATAAAAAAGCTCTACGAAAATTTTCATAGAGCTTTTTTATAATAATTATACTAAGATAATGGATTCTCGTTACCATATTTGAAATAAATCAATGAATTTAAGAACCTTTGGTATTTACTAATTTCTGAACTAACTTCGCGTCCTCTAAAGAATACCATTGAGATAACTTCCCATAAAAACACCCAACCGCCTATATTAAATCCTTGTTGTATAGTTCCAAGGATAATATTATCACCAATAGTTGTACTTAAAAAAACAGACACTGCCAGTAGGCTAATTGAAGTAACTATATATTTAAATATCTTTTGATAATTTTCCTTTAAAACTTTAATTTCTTGATGCAAATAAAAGGAGTAGTAGGTTTTAATACCTGCAATTAACGATTCTTCTCTGTTTACGTCTTTTTCCTCTTTAGGTAAGTAGAAGCATATATCTACCCCATGTTTAGCCGGAATCTCTTCAAAACAGTTTTCAAGAAAAATCGCTAAGTCAGCATCTATGTCTCTTTTTCTAAAAGGAGCACGATCCCAGTCATTAAATATATCAGTGTACTTGTCCAAAGCTACCTGTATAACGTAATTTCCTGTACTAGTATTTTTCTCGTAAATCTTTTGAAGATAATCATTTTTTTTCGGTTTCATGGTTTTTTCCTTCCATCTGCTATTCATGTTCTGCAACACATTTTGCATTTTATCAACCCTTCATAACCAATTTGTTTATATCTATATTATACAACTCTTACTGAGAATAGCCAAACAGAGCCATTCTACATAGGGTAATGCTTATTGAAACTATTCAAGCTATCCTCTAGTTTCCGTTAAAGTCCTTCCGTTTAGACTGGTATTTGCAAATAATTGAAATAATTACTATAGAGTGCTAGCATAATTATGCCACTATTGAATTTTTTTATGCATAAAAAGCAGAGGATATATCCTCTGCTCAGTAAGCTAAATGTAGAATTAATATTATAGAATTATATTAAAATACCAGTTTAAAATTTTATCGCCCCAAATTATCATTAAAAAAGTAGCCATTATTATAGAAGGACCAAAGGGCATTTCTGCTCTACCATTTTTCTTCTTAATCCCTAATAAATAAATGCCAATGGCTCCACCAATTATAAAAGAAAAGAACATCATTAGAAGAGTTAGTTTAAGACCCAAAAACATACCACATAGTCCGCAAATCTCTGCATCACCCCAGCCCATACCCTCTGTTCCAAGCATAAGTTTTGACAATAAAATAATAAAAATTATTGTGCCTGCACCTAGTAGCCCACCATAAACGTAGGTAGCCACTGGTTCTCTCACATAAAAATTCACCCCTAATAAAACAATACCCAATACTATAGCAAGCCATGTGGTTGCAGTATATACTTCCATAGTATCATAATCTATCATAGCTATAACTATTAAAAAAGGTATAAGTATTAAATACCGAGCTAGATAAATACTCATTCCATACTGAAAATAAGTTAATAAAAAAAGTGTAGCCGTCACTAATTCTACCAGGGCATATCTAATGGATATCTTCTCTCTGCAGTTTCTACATTTACCTCTTAAAAAAATCCAACTCAGTACTGGTATAAGGTCATAAGGCTTAATATCATTTCCACAAGAAGTACAGTGCGATGGTGGATAGGCTATGTTTTCTCCTCTTGGAATTCTGTATATACATACATTTAAAAAGCTTCCTATTAATAGACCTAAAATAAAAATAATTATCGGAAAAATACTTTCCATTGAATCACCCCATTTAATATTATTACATGTATATTTTACCCTATTTGCCATGTATAATCTATGATAATTATTGATTGGCTTGCGCTTAAATGATGAATAAAAAAGAAAAAAATAGGCCAAATAAAAATTTGCCCCATAAAAAAACTAATAAGCATAGTGAACAGTTTTCTTTCGCTATTTACTCCCCATATACAGCATCCGTTGTAGGGTATACCTCCATATTTTTTACATAAATTATTGCATTCCCATTAGTAACAACAACCTTAAAAAATTCGCCTTTGTAAGTTTCAGATTTTGGTATTGACTGAAGATAACTTCCTATCTGACCTGCATCATCAGTATCAACAGCATCATCTATTGTCATGAAACCGGTAGGGTCTGCTGCAGCAGTGGTAATTGTTCCATTACTACCGACTACTGTTGGTGTGCCAGCGGTACCTATTTGCTCAGATATCTTCTCTTGCGCTACTAAAACAGTAACTGCATCAGCTATTGTCTTGGCAGTAGCAATATCTGCTTTTACTTTTGCATCCTTTTGTATACTAGCATACTTAGGCACCGCAATGGCAGCTAATACAGCAATAATTGAAATTACAATTATAAGCTCTATTAAGGTAAATCCTTTTTTCTTTTTAATATTTTTCATCATTCTTTATTACTCCTTTTATTATATTTCCTTATTTTAACCTCTTTTATTAGCTAACAAATTTTTCAATGTAATAAGTTTTTTTGCATTTATCACATGAATAATTGACCTATTTATCTGAAAATTATAAGAAGTTATTTTGGTTATATATACAATATTATCCTTATTTTTATAATATTATACCTCGTCTTATCCTAATTTTAATATCACTTGTATATATGAGTTTTGCTCATATTAATTGTAGTAAACCCTTGTAATTTCGTAAGCGTCAAAAAT
>JAJXYA010000084.1 GCA_021780795.1 Bacillota bacterium
TAAAAAGTTATCTACCCATGGTTCAAAACTTGCACCACTGTAAAAAAATAAATCATATTTTGCTACATTGGTTTCACTATCGCTTGATGGTGTGAATTTTTGAAGTTTATCTTCATCACTAAACATATATTCTATACTGTTATTTTCGCCAGCTATTTCGTTTACCATATAGTACAAATCTTTATTTGTAACCATTATATCTAAATTGTTTTGAACAATTTCCTGCTTTTGTGTATTTGTGCTATTATTAACTGCCGTTTTCATACAACCAGTTTGAAATATAATTAAAATAATCAGCGGTACAAAAAGCAACTTTTTCAAAATCTTCACCTCTACTTATAATGCTCCTAAGTTCCCTATATTGTAGTATACTATACATTTTTCCATTACGCAAAAAATATTTTGATATCGTTTGCACATAATTTTAAATATATTAATGTATTTTTTTTAATAATATGATAGAATATTATCACAAAGATAACCCCACAGGAGATTATTATGAAAATTAGTTTAGACAAAACTATTAGAGCTATGGCAATTGCCCTTGACCTAGCAGAAATCAGCACCATAAAAAACACAAGAATTATAGAAAAGATTTCTAACATCAATTTTTCTGATCATAATTATTTGAATCATTCTAAACGTACTACTTATATAGCTTTAAAATTAGGTGCTGAATTAAGTCTGGATGAAGCTTTAATAAAAGAACTTTATATTACTACCCTTTTACACGATATAGGTGCTGCCAGCTATTTAAAAAGGAGTCATACCTCAAACTCCTATATTAAAGAGCATTGCATAAAAGGAGCAGATATTATTGAAAATTTCCCCATATTTAATAATATTAGTCCTTTAATACTTTATCATCATGAAAATTATGATGGAAGCGGTCCAATGGGCTTAAGCGAAAACCAAATTCCTATTATAAGTCAAATAATTAGGATAGCTGACTTAGTTGAACTGCTATATGATGAAAATAATTCCTCTCACAGCCAAAGAGATAGTATTACATCATGGGTAATTAGCAATACTAACTCCATATTTTCAAAGAGTTTAGTAGATGCTTTTTTAAATATCTCAGAAAAAGAGATTTTCTGGTTTGATATTGAAAACATAACTTTTATGGACTTTATTTTAGATAATATTTGTCCAGAAATAAATGTAGAACTCGATTTAGAACAATTTGAAAAGATTGCATACATATTAGCTAGCATAATCGATAATAAAAGTACTTTTACAGCAATGCATTCTCTTTGCATTGCAGAACTAGCTTATAAGGTTTCAGTTTATTTAGGTTATTCAAAAGAAAAGTGTCTCCAAATGAAAATTGCAGGTCTTCTCCATGATATAGGTAAAATTGCAATTCCAAACAGCATTTTAGACAAGGATGGTGCTCTTACACCAAATGAATTTTCTATTATAAAGTCCCACGTATATTATACAAAAATTATTTTGGATAAAATAGAGGATATAAAAGAAATTAGTGAATGGAGCTCAAACCACCATGAAAAACTCAATGGTAATGGATATCCTAGAAAATTAGATGAGGATAAACTTTCTGAAGAGGCAAAAATTTTATGTGTTTGTGATATTTATCAAGCACTAACTGAGGATAGACCTTATAGAAAAGGGCTATCTTCTGACAGCGCTTTTTCTATTTTGGAAGGTATGGTTATTGACGGTTTAGTTTGCAACGAAGCACTTTCACAATTGAAAACTGCAATTGAAGAAGTTTAAAGGCATTTTTATGCCTTTTCTTTTTTTGCTTTATAGTATAAAATAGCAGAGGGGTGAATTAAAATGGATTTTATAGTTAATAATGAAAATATGACTTTAGAACTCGGAAGAAAATTAGGTTTACTTGCTAATGCTGGCGATATCATATGCATTAATGGCGAACTTGGAACTGGCAAAACTCATTTTACAAAGGGTTTCGCAAAAGGTCTTTCTATATGCGATAATATAACAAGTCCAACTTTTAATATCGTCAATGAATATAACGGTAGATTAAAACTTAATCATTTTGATGTGTATAGGGTTAACGATCCTGAAGAAATATATGCAATTGGTTTTGATGACTATGTTTTCAGTGATGCTGTAAGCATTATAGAATGGTCATCATATATAGCTGAACTTATTCCAACTGAACATATTTCCGTATATATAGAAAAGCTCCCCGAAAAAGGTATTGATTTTAGAAAAATTATCATAAATTACATAGGAGATAGATACAATTACGTAGAGGAGCTGAAATTATGAAAATTTTAAGTTTAGATTCTGCCACAGAAGCAGCAACCTGTGCAGTTATAGAGGATGATAAACTATTAGGTGAAATTACTTTCAATTATAAAAAACAGCATTCTGTTATTTTAATGACTATAATAGATACTCTTTTAAAACAGATTGGCACTAACATAAAAGATATAGATGGTTTTGTAGTTTCAAAAGGTCCCGGCTCTTTTACCGGACTTAGAATAGGAATGGCTACAGTAAAAGGTTTAAGTGAAGGTACTGGAAAACCATATGTCAGCATTTCATCACTGGATGCTTTAGCAAATAATTTACCTTTTACAGATGGCATATTATGCCCCATTTTAGATGCCTTAAGAGGAAATGTTTACTCAGCTATATACACTTATAATGAAAATAAATTAAAAAGACTAACAGACTACATGGTTATTTCTATGGATGAACTTTTAACTATGTTAAAGAGTAAAGAAAGTTCTGTTACTTTTATAGGAGATGCTACTTATCTATATAAGGATAAAATTACTAATTCATTAGAATCAACTAATTTTGCACCTTCACATTTAAACTTTGTAAGAGCTGCTGCTCTAGGTGAACTTGGATTTAAAGAACTTTTAAATAATAATTTTGACAGTCCACACACAGCTCCATTATATATAAGAAAGTCTCAGGCAGAAAGAGAATATGAATTGAGGACGGGAAAAGATATAAATGAATGATATAGAAATATGCCCATTTGAAAAGCAGTATGTTGATTCTATTTTACTTATTGAAAATGAATGTTTTGCTGATCCTTGGAGCAGAGATTCTATTGAGAAGGAACTAGAAAATAGTTTTGCAAGGTATGTAGTGATAAAGAAAAACAATGCGGTTGTAGGTTACGGAGGTATGTGGCTCATTCTTGATGAAGCCCACATTACTAATATAGCTGTTTTGGAGGCCTTCAGAAGAACTGGTATAGGAAAGCTCTTAGTAATCGCTCTAATTGAAATCTGTAAAAAGGAAAACATAACCTCTTTAACGTTAGAGGTTAGAAAATCCAATATTGCAGCTCAAAGGCTTTACACAAAATTTGGATTTATTCCAGAAGGTATACGTAAAGGTTATTATGCAAATAATAATGAAGATGCAATCATTATGTGGAAAAGAGAAGTTTAAAAACAAAAAAAATTAGAAGCTATTGAAAAGCAAATGTTTTTCAGTAGCTTCCGATTTTTTTTTACTGTTCTGACGAAAGTTTTTTAGAGTTAAGTACTTCTGAATTTATTAAAACTGAAATTCTCTTATAAATAACTAAAGTTACTACAGATATTATTATTCCTTTTATTAAATTAAGTGGTATTACGCCATATATCATATATGCATTTATATAACTACTTGGTGCACCTTTAAAATATAAAGGAACGAATACAAAGTAGTTAGCTATTACACCTGCAATCGCCATAAAAATAGTAGCTGAAACTAAAGCAATTACTGCCATAGTTCTTGTTTTTTTTCTTTTGTATATTATACCTGCACAACCTACAAAAGCACAGCCTACAACAAAGTTTGCAAGTTCACCAACACCACCTGTTTGAGTACCCTTCGTTAAAATTACAAGTAAGTTTTTAATTGCTTCTATTATTATTCCAGCAAAAGGACCAAATGCAAAGGCTCCTATTAATGCCGGTATATCGCTTAAATCGATTTTTAAAAAACTGTATGCTGGCAAAACAGGGAATTCAAAATACATAAGTATAAGTGCAATAGCAGATAGTAAACCTATTTTTACTGTTAAATTTGTTGACTTTGATACATTTTTCATGTTTTTCTACCTCCAAAATTTTTTAATGACATATCTTCAAGAGGCGCACATAAAAATGCCCTGACTTTTTTTAGTCAGGGCATAATGAATACGTTAATTAAAACATACCTCTTCTTTCATCCAGACTTTACTGTCGGCCTCGGAATTAAGCAATAAATGCTTTCACCGAATCATACCAAAATTTGGCTCGCGGGCTATACCGCCGGTAGGGACTTTCACCCTGCCCTGAAGATTATCTTTTCTTTATTATAGTTAAATTTTTAACGAAAATCAATACTTAGCTTACATTTTTTTTCATCTTTTTTATGAATTCTTTTTCATTTATATCAAGCTTACGTGATTCTACTATTTTTTGAAAAGATTTATTGACTGTCCATTTATCCACACCACTATGCAATAAAAAATCCACAACTTTCACTTTGTCCACAAAATACAGCATGCTTAAAAGCCATGCCTCTCCCATTTTCACATAGTAATGGGACATTTTTATACCTTTTAATTCTTCTAAAATTTTGTCCAAATAGGCTTCATTGCAAAAGTAGTCCAAAAATATGATTAAACCAACCCTTATTTCCCATGGATTTTGTGCTTTTATATATTGTTTTGCTTTTATAAAGAAAGCTTCTTTATTTTTGTTTGCTAACTTTTTTAAAGCTGTCACAAAGCTATCACATAGAGCCCAATTATTAATCCTTACTATATAATTTTCTATTGCTTCAAATATTTGTGCTTCATTGTCATAGTTTCTTGAAGCAATCAAATAACCTTCAATTAACTTTTCTTCATGACTTTCACCTTTATGAAGATTATTTAATAATTCTTCCATATCGCTATTTTTTAGTATACTTTTAACTATCTTTTTTAATATAGGCATCCTTACTCCAAAATTATCATCAACTTCTGGAACAATTTTTTTTGTAAACGCCTTATATTTCTCTTCTCCATTTTCTTTTAAAAGCTCAATTAGCTGTTGATAGTTCAAAATAACACCTCTAATCTACTAAAATTTCATTGTTAATGATATTCTATTTCTTTTTTCATCAACCTCTAATACCTTGACTTCTACAATATCCCCAACCTTAACAACGTCTAAAGGATGCTTTACAAATTTGTCAGAAAGCTGGCTTATGTGAACCAGACCGTCCTGGTGAACACCAATATCTACAAAAGCTCCAAAGTCAGCAACATTTCTTACAGTTCCTGTTAATTGCATTTCTGGTTTAAGCTGTTTAATATCTACTATTCCTGTTTTTAAAACCGGTTTTGGCATGGCTTCTCTAGGATCTCTTCCTGGCTTTTTAATTTCTTTTATTATGTCCTTTAGGGTAGGTATGCCTATTCCAATATTTTCAGAAAGTTTTTCTAAATTGATACCATTTATTTTGTTATCTATTTCATTAAGCTTTCCATTTTTAACATCCTCTTCAGTATAACCTAAGGTTTGAAGAAGGCTTTTTGCCGCTTCATAGGACTCTGGATGAACTGCAGTGTTATCTAAAGGCTCAATGCTTTCTGGCACTCTTAAAAAGCCTGCACATTGCTCATATGCTTTTGGTCCTAATCTTTTTACCTTTAAAAGCTCGCTTCTACTAGAAAATTTTCCTTTTTCTTCTCTATACTCTACAATATTTTTAGCAATATTTGCATTGATTCCAGAAATGTATGAGAGCAAGGATGGTGTTGCTATATTCAAATCTACTCCAACACTATTAACGCAATCTTCAACTATCCCCTTTAAAGATTCATCC
>JAJXYA010000164.1 GCA_021780795.1 Bacillota bacterium
TAGAACTCATTTATATGATTATGAAGATAACATTAGTGAAAATACAGGAGTACTGTTAAAAGTACACACATCTAACTTTAAAATTATGGGATTTACAGAAGAAGTAGCTATAGAAGACTTAGTAAAACTAGGGAATGAAAAAGATATACCAATAGTGGAAGACATAGGAAGCGGAGTACTAATAGATTACTCTAAATATGGATTTGTATATGAACCAACTGTTCAGGAAAGCATAAAAAAAGGTATGGATGTAGTAACCTTTAGTGGAGATAAGATGCTAGGTGGTCCTCAAGCTGGAATTATAGTGGGTAAAAAGAAGTATATAGATAGAATGAGGAAAAATCAATTAACTAGGGCGTTAAGAATAGATAAAATGACTTTGGCGGCCTTAGAAGGTACCATGCAACATTATTTAGAAGAAGCAGAGGCTATTAAAAATATACCAACTTTAAACATGCTTTTATGTCCGAAGGAAGAACTTAAGAAAAGAGCTCAAAAACTAAAAAGAAAGCTTCAAAATAAAACTAATAAATTTACTTTCACTATAGATAATGACTATTCCATGGTTGGTGGGGGTTCTATGCCTACTGAGAAAATGGAAACTTACGTCATAAAAGTAAAAAGTGAAAGCTTTACTACACAGCAAATAGAGGATAAATTAAGAATGAATGAAGTAGCTGTTATTGTAAGAATTTACAATAACGAAGTAATTTTAGATCTTAGGACTTTATTTGAAAAGGATTATGAAATTATTGTGGAGGCTTTTAAGAATATGTAAAAGATTTATATAACCATGATTGTCATGTAAAAGACATGAAATTTCATACTTACTATATGTATTAGATTTAGTAGATTAATCATAAACATATGTTGACATGCAAAAGTATAGATAGGTTGCATGTCAATACTTTTATGGAAAGGATGTTGCTTGTATGAAGCATATAATTATAGGAACAGCAGGGCATATAGACCATGGAAAGACAACTTTAATTAAAGTGTTAACTGGCAGAGAAACGGATACTTTAAAAGAAGAAAAAGATAGGGGTATTTCTATAAATTTAGGGTTCACCTATTTTGATTTACCTTCTGGCAGAAGAGCTGGAATTATTGATGTTCCAGGTCATGAAAAATTTGTAAAGAACATGCTAGCAGGAATAAGCAGTATTGACGTGGTTTTATTAGTTATAGCAGCGGATGAAGGGGTCATGCCTCAAACTAGAGAGCATTTTGAGATATTACAGTTGCTAAACGTTAAAAAAGGAATTATAGTGCTTACAAAAGCTGATTTAGTGGATTCTGAATGGATTGAAATGATTAAGGGTGATATGAAGGATGAATTTAAAGGAACATTTTTAGAAAATGCACCAATTCATGCAATATCCTCAAAAACTAGAATGGGTTTCAATGAGCTAGTTCAAGATATAGATAAAATCACAGAAGAGGTTGATGCTAAAGACACCGAAGGACATTTTAGGTTACCTGTGGATAGAGCATTTTCTGTAAGTGGTTTTGGTACTGTGGTAACTGGAACAATAATAAGTGGAAGAGTAAAGGTAGGGGATACTGTTGAAGTATATCCTTCGAAAGTAGTTACAAAGGTTAGAGGCATTCATATTCATGATAAACCGGAAGAGTTTGGTGAAGCAGGCCAAAGATGTGCTATAAATCTAGCTAATATAAAATTAAGTGAAATAGGCAGAGGAGATGTAGTTTCTAAAGTAAACATAATGGAACCTTCTTTTTCAATAGATTGTAAGCTTTACTATCTAAAAAGTGCGGAAAAACCCCTAGTTAATAGGCAGAGAGTTAAATTATATCATGGAACTGATGAAATTCTGTGTAGAGTGGTTATACTAGACAGAGAAGAAATAGCTCCAGGAGAAAGCGCTTATGTACAGTTAAGATTGGAAAAACCAATAAATGCTCAAAGAAATGATAGATATGTACTTAGAAGCTATTCACCAATGTACACTATAGCTGGTGGCACTGTCATTGAACCTGCTGCAGAGAAGGCTAAGAGGTTTAATGAAAAGTACATTGAAGAGCTTAAGGTTAAAGAAAGTGGAAAAACTGAAAATATTTTAGAAAACACTGTTAGCAAATTAAGTGGAGATTACCCAGATACTACTGTGATTTTAAAAGCCTTAGGTAAAAATGAAGAAGGTATAGAAGATAAATTACAAGCATTAGTAGAGGACAATATAATAATCAAATTAACAGCTTTAGATAAAACAATATATATACATAAGAACTTTATAAAACAAAAGATAGAGGAAATAGAGAAAATTTTAATAAAGTATCATAATGAAAATCCGCTTAAGGCTGGTATGGCAAAAGAGGAAATAAGGAATAAGATTTTTGGAAAGAATATAAAGCAAAAAATATATGATGAAATATTGATGCTTATAGAGCATAGAAATGCTATAAAAGTATATGAAAAATTTGTATCTTTATATGATTTTAGGATACAATATACAAAGGAACAAGAAAAATTAAGAAATGCTATAATTTCTGCCTATGATAAAGGAAGATATAATACTCCTAAGTATACTGACTTAGCTGTAAGTGAAAAGGATAAAAAGAATTTTAAAATGGTGTTTGATTCCCTTATGGATAATGAAGAATTAATAAAAATTGCTGAGGACTGTATTTTTACAAAAGCACATTATGAAAACTCCAAAGAACTAGTATATAATTACATAAGAGAAAATGGCAGCATAACTGCATCTTCAGCAAGAGAAGTATTTGACACTAGTCGCAAATTCGCAGTAGCTCTTTTAGAACATTTTGATGGTATAAAATTAACTAAAAGGATAGAGAATGATAGAGTATTGTATAAGGAAAGTTAAAAGAATTTAGCTTTAAATTAGACAATTCGACAAAGTTATGCATATTACTATTGATTATAGCGTTAGGATATGCTATAATTAGCGCTGGAAGAAAAGATTAATGGGAGTAGATAGGTGCTGGTGTGCCTGCCAGTCTTCAAAACTGTGTTGTCGTGCTAATACCACGATGGGTGTGTTCGATTCACACATATTCCCGCCACTTACAACGACATATTGCGGCCTAGATACATAATTTTATGCTATCTGGGCCGCTTTTTATTTTGGCTTTGACAACAGATTGACAACGGAAATTTTAAAGTTGATTAATATTTTATTTTTGCATTTTATATTTTCCGCCCCAACATTTATCACAATTTAAACAGCAATTAGTAGCGTAATTGTTACAGTGACCATAATGTGTAGAGTTAGATAAGTCCACATTATTTTTTGACTTTTTCATCCAATTGAACATATTCTTTATTTCATCCTTTCCTTGCTTATCTAAACGCATTTTAGATTCCATGATATACCACCCTTTTTAATTTACAATTTAAATACTATGATACACATTATAATACTTTAACTTATAACATTCAGTAACAATTGATACCAATAGTAATCAAAGGTATAAACTATTGAAAAGTAACGCAAATTTAAATAGTGGCTGAAGACTTATAATATTTATTGCAATTGTAAATAATCAATGATATATAACTTATTTGGGGGAGTGATTAAAGTGAGATATGTAATAGTAAGTGTAGTAAATGGAGAAGCCGGTGTTTTTAATGATAATTTGCGACAGGAAGTATTTGAAAGATTCGGTGCAAAATCCTCAAAATTACCTGCACACTTTACCATAAAAGCACCCTTCGAATATGATGGAAGTATTTATGATTTAGAAGTTGCTTTAGAGACATTTAGCAAAGAGCCTAGAAAGGAAGCTTATGCTATCAATAATTATGACCACTTTGAGCATCGAGTTGTTTATATGAAATTGGAGATGTCTAAGGAAGGAAAGGGGCTTCATGACAAACTCATTGATACAATTGATTCATTGCCTTATATAGATTTTCATGAAAAAGATGGTAAAAATAAGATTTTTCATGTAACAGTTGCTTCTAAGAGAATTAATAATAACTATTCGCAACTTTGGGAATATGTTAATACTAAACCTTGTAACTTTCAATGTGAATTTGATAATGTGACGATATATAAGTGGCAAGAAAACACATGGTTACTACATAAAAAATATGAATTCATGTAAAAAAATAGGTTGACTATATAAAGGATAGTTGTTAATATTTATATATAGTATAGTAAATAAAAAAAGTGAATATAGATACGATGTGATACTGAGGTTGCGGTTGTTAAGAGTACTATTGTTCTATTTATGGAATTGTAGGAAAGGGTCAATCGCCGAAATACATAAATTTATGTATTGGGACTATACTGAATAAGTATAGCACTGTCGTTAGAAAATTGCCCAATTTTCTAATGGCGAGCTTATCACATTGGGGCAAAAGGTTTGTTTTGTTGTAATACATAACAGTTATGAGTGCCTTTTGCTCATAGCTGTTTTTATTTTTATACAAAAATCATATAGACGACATGATACAGAGGTTGCGGTTGCTAATAATACTAACTGGTTCATTATGGACAGATAGGAAAGGATCAATCGCCGAAATACATAGATTTATGTATTGGGACTATGCTGAATAAGTATAGTACTGTCATTAGAAAATTGCCCAATTTTCTAATGGCGAGCTTGTCATGTTGGGGCAAAAGGTGCTGTTATAAATTAACAGTCATGAGTGCCTTTTGCTCATGACTGTTTTTGTTTTACCCTTTTAAGAAAACCCTACATTAAAGTGAAAAAATTCTTATTAAATGGGTTAAATCAGAATCTGCAATGTCAGATATTAATGGATAAAAAGGAGATTTTCCTTCTGAAAGTCCTTAAAAGATGTATGAGAAATAATTTAGGAAAAAGGAGATATTTAAAAATGAATATTATTATGAATGAATTTACTAGTGAGATAGAATTAAGAGGAAAATTCAAATGTGAAACTCTAAGAAATGGCAAGGATCAAATACTAATAGTTCATAAAGGACCACAAAAGATATATGTTCCGTTTAATAGCTACGTTGACGAATTAAATTTTAGTAAAGCAAAAGAAATTTCAGAAATAGAATATTTAAATTTGCAGAATCAAGACCATGTGGATAGTAAAAGAAATAATTATTATTTCAGTAAGTAAACATAAAAAAAGAGCCTTTAAGCTCTTTTTTTAATTCCCTTCAATGTGTTCTATTCCGTTAACTTCAATTTTATAATTGCCTCTGTCAGCTTGTTTTTTTATAAATTTCTTTTTAATTAAGGACTCAAGAGAAGATTTAAATGTTCTAAGGTCGCCTTTACCATTCCCAAGATTAATGGCCAATTTTATTTTTGCTATGCTTTGTGGAGATGCAGTTCTATTTTCATAAAGGTAGTTTAATATACTATCTTCAATTTCTTTTACATTATCTTTCATAAATAGCCTCCTTCATTAGTACAATTAGTTATAGTATATAATTATACTACATGATTTAGGTAATAAAAAGGGAATTTATTTATGTGAAGCTCAAGTCTTTATCAAAGGTTAAAGTCTTTATACATAGGAATAAGAGATAAATACAGGTAACATTAGTAATTTATGTTATATATTGTAATGGAGCTCGAATTCATTACTAAATGATTATATTATGCCCAAAATCGCTTTCGACATTATGATTTAAGGGTAATATAATAAGAAGATGCATATCATCCATAATTATATAAAAAAGTTAAAATTATGTATTATTAAAATATTGGTGGTGATTTTTTGGAATTTGTAATGAACAAAATAATGAATATAGACAAAGATGCTGAAAGTTATAGAAGTGGCATTGATGAACTGCTAAAAGAAAAACAAG